>JAKABK010000092.1 GCA_021796905.1 Actinomycetes bacterium | reverse complement strand
CGCCGCAGGGCTGCGCACCCTGGAGGCCCGGGCGGTGCGCTCCGCCCTGATCGAAGCGGTCACCGCCTCGGCGGAGCGCTCTGCCGGGCTCGGCGGCGCGCCCGGGGGCTGAGACCCTCCGCCCGGGGGCTGGGAGCGTCCGCCCGGGGTCTGGGACCCTCCGCTCCGTCCTCCGCCATCGGATCTCGACACCACCCCTGGTGGTGAGGCAGCGGGTGACCTACGCTATGTGGACGGAGAAGGGTGGTCCCACTGTGCAACCAGATCAGTCGCGCTCGCCGTTCGTGACCGTCAACGAGGTGGCGAGCCAGCTTCGGGTCTCGAGCATGACCGTCTACCGTCTCGTCCAGTCCGGGCAGCTGCCCGCGGTGCGGGTAGGGCGCAGCTACCGGATCCGGGCCGACGACCTCGACCGGTTCCTCGGCGCCCGTTTCACCCAGGCAGGCTGAGCGCGCCGCCCCGGGCCGTCGCCGTGAGCGGGCCCCGCCGACGGGGACCACCTGGGTGTCGAGGGCCGGTGCGCACGGGGATTGGCCCGGGGCCCCGGTAGGCTCCTGGGACGTGTCCCTGCGCCGGCTCCCCGAGGCGACCGTCGCGCGTCTGCCGGTCTACCTGCGGGTGCTGAGCGAGGCGACGGAGGCGACGATCTCCTCCGACCACCTCGCGGCGGGGGCGGGGGTCAACGCCGCCCAGGTCCGCAAGGACCTCTCCCACCTGGGCTCTTACGGGACCCGGGGGGTCGGGTACGACGTGTCGTACCTGGTGCGCCAGATCAGCCGTCAGCTGGGGCTCACCGACGACCGGCGGGTCGCGATCGTCGGGATCGGGAACCTCGGTCACGCCCTGGCCCGCTACGGCGGGTTCAACGCCCGCGGGTTCCGGGTGGTAGCGGTCTTCGACGTCGACCCGCGCACCGTGGGCCAGCGCGTCGGGGGGTTGGTGGTGGAGCCCTTCGAGCGTCTCGCCGAGGTGATCGAGGAGAAAGGCGTCGAACTGGCGTTGCTCACGACCCCGGCGTCGGCCGCGCAGGCTGCCGCCGACGCGCTGGTCGAGGCGGGGGTCAACTCGATCCTCAACTTCGCCCCCGCCCGGGTCGCCGCCCCGGCGCATGTAGCGGTCCGCCAGGTCGACCTGGGTGTCGAGCTCCAGATCCTCAGCTACTACGGGACCCAGGTGTCCGCCGACGGGCCCGGCACCGACGCGGCGTCCGGTTGAGGTCGTGCCGATCGACGGGGTCCTCTACCCGGTGAACCTGGTGGTCGCCGACCGGCTCTGCCTGGTCGTCGGAGCGGGGAGGATCGCCGCCCGCAAGGCCGAAGGCCTGGCGGACGCCGGTGCCAGGGTGCGGGTCGTCGGAACCGTGGTCGGCCCCGAGGTGCGGGCGCTGCCGGTCGCATGGGAGGAGCGCCCCTACCGCCGGGGCGACCTGGCGGGGGTGTGGTTGGCGGTCGCCGCCACCGGGGACCCCGAGGTGAACCGGGCGGTCCGGGCCGACGGCGACGCCGCCGGGGTGTGGGTCAACGCCGCCGACGACCCGCCGTCGTGCTCGTTCACCCTGCCGGCGGTGGTCCGCCAGGGACCGGTGATGGTGACCGTCTCGACCGGTGGGCACAGCCCGGCCCTGGCGACCTGGCTCAAGTCCCATGTCGCCTCCGAGCTCGGTCCGGAGTGGGCGACCCTCGCCGAGCTGTTCGCCGAGGCCCGGGACCGGCTCCGGGCGCAGGGCCGCAGCACCGAGGACGTCGACTGGCGCCCGGTGCTCGACTGGAGCATGCTCGAGGCGGTCAAAGCGGGCGACCTCGCCCGGGCAAGGGAACGAATCCGCGCGTGTCTGTCGTAGCAGTAGGGATCAACCACCGCAGCGCCCCGCTCGAGGTGCTCGAGACGATCGCCGTGCCCGGCGAGGCGCTCCCCAAGGCCCTCGCCGATCTCGCCTCCCGGCCCCACCTGGAAGAGGTCGTGGTGGTCTCCACCTGCATGCGCACCGAGGTCTATGCGACCACGGAGCGTTTCCACGGCGCCGTCGGCGACATCCGGGACTTCCTCGCCATGTGGTCCGGGACCCCTCCGGAGGCCTTCTCCGCCGGCTTGTACGACTACTACGACCGGGCCGCCGCCGGCCACCTGCTCCGGGTCGCGGCCGGCCTCGACTCCGCGGTGCTCGGCGAGGGCGAGATCCTCCGGCAGGTGCGCTCCGCGGGTGAGGTGGCCCGGGCCGAGCGCACCGCGGGCCCGGTGCTCGGGGAGCTGGTCCGTCGGGCGGTCGAGGCCGGGAAGCGGGTCCGCTCGGAGACCGCCATCGCCCGGGGCACCACCTCGCTGTCGCACACCGCGGTGGTGCTCGCCGGCCGGCGCCTCGCTGGCGGCCCGCTCCCCGCTGGCGGCCCGCTCCCCGCTGGACCGGTCCGGGACGACCCGCTCCCCGACAGCCCCTGCCCCGGGGCGGGCTGCTTCGCCGGTCGGCGGGTGCTAGTGGTCGGCGCCGGCGAGATGGGCAAGGCGCTGACGTCGCTCGTCGTCTCGGCGGACGGCGTCGCCGAGGTCCTCGTCGCCAACCGCAGCCCGGCCCGCTCCGACGCCGTCGCCCGCAGCACCGGGGCGACCGCTCTGGCCTGGGAGGAGATGGCAACCGCGGTCGGCTCCGTCGACGCCGTGTTCTGCGCCACCGCCGCCCCCGGTCCGATCCTCGCCCCCGACGCTTTCGCCGACCGGGCCGGTCGGCGTCGGGTGGTGGTCGACCTCGGGGTGCCTCGCAACGTGGACCCCGAGGTGGCCGCGATCCCCGGGGTCGAGCTGTTCGACCTCGCCGACCTGCAGGCCCATGCCGACGCCGCGGTCGCCGGTCGGCGGGCCGAGATCCCCGCCGCCCAGGCGATCCTCGCCGAAGAGCTCGACCGGTGGGTGGAGGCCTCGGCGGTGCGGGCGGTGGCCGCCCCGGTCATCGCCGCCTTGCACCGCAAGGCCGAGCTCATCCGCGCAGCCGAGCTCGAGCGGGCCGACGCGCGTCTGGCCGGGCTCGACCCGACCCAGCGACGGGCCGTGGAAGCCCTCACCAGGGGAATCGTCGCCAAACTGCTGCACGACCCGACCGTCGGGTTGAGAGCCGCATCGAGCGAGGCGCGCGGCGGGCGTCTGGCGGGGGCGCTCGCCGAGCTGTTCGACCTCGAAGTGTGAGCCGGGTCGGCAACCACGCGACCCGGCCACGGTCCGCCAATATGGACCGGTGGTGCATCCAGCTTTCCTCGCCGTCGAAGATCCCGACCCGCTGCGGTCCAGGGTGCTGGCCTCCTACGGTGAGGGGGTCCGGGCGCTTCAGCGGCTCGGGCTCGACTACGTCGACTGGACCCTTCCGGTCGAAGCGACCCGCTGCCCGGCGATCGACCTGGCCGGGCACCTCCTCGAGGTCGCCCGCAGCTGCCACCGTCTCCTCGACGCCGCCCTCGCCGGGGTGACGCCGGCGGCGTCGGACAGCGAGCGGGTACTGGTGTGCCGAGGTGCGCTGCCCCCGGCGCCACCGGAGCGGATCGTCACCGGCGCCGACCGGATCGTGGCTTTCGACGCGGTGGCCACCCGCTACGGGGAGCGGATCGCCGATGCCGACCCCGACCTGCGGCTCGGGGTGTGGGACGCTGCGGGGCAGATCGGTCTGACCCGCCATTCCCTGCTCGTCGCGCTCGAGTGGCACCTGCACGCCTGGGACCTCGCCGGGGCCCTCGGATGGGACTACCAGCCGACCGACCCCGACCTGTTCGTCGAAGGGCTGCCCTCCCAACCCGACCCGCCCCCGGGCGGCCCCTGGGCGGAGGTGCTCGCCATCGGCGGTCGGCGACCCCCGGCCGGCGACCGGCCGACCGGGCCCTGACATGGCTGGCGCAGCCCCCGGGCGGCGTCGGGTGAGGATCGCAACGCGAGGCAGCGCCCTCGCCCGCTGGCAGTCCGTCGCGGTCGCGGGCCGTCTCGGCTCGCTCGACGCCGCGCTCGACTGCGAGCTGCTGGTAGTCGAGACCACCGGTGACCGCAGGACCGACCTGCCGATCACCGAGATCGGCGGTCAGGGGGTCTTCGTCAAGGAGGTGCAGGCGGCGGTGCTCGACGGGCGCGCCGAGCTCGCCGTCCACTCCGCCAAGGACCTCCCCTCGCTGCCCACCCCCGGGTTGGTCGTCGCCGCCTACCCCGAACGGGCAGACCCCCGCGACGCCCTGGTCGGCACCGACCTCCGCGGTCTCGGTACCGGCGCGACGGTCGCCACCGGCTCGGTCCGCCGGCGCGCCCAGCTCGCCGCCGCCCGACCCGACCTGCGCCTGGTCGAGCTGCGGGGCAACATCGCCACCCGGCTGCAGCGGGTCCCACCCGGCGGGGCGATCGTCGTGGCCGTCGCCGGCGTCGCCCGCCTGGGTCTGGCCGACCGGGTCTCGGAGATCCTCGACCCGGGGGTGATGCTCCCCCAGGTGGGCCAGGGGGCGCTGGCGGTCGAGTGCCGCAGTGACGACCGGGGCACCGCCGAGCTGCTCGCGGCGATCGACGACCAGGTGGTCCGGGCCGAGGTCGACGCCGAACGCGCCTTCCTCGCCTGCCTGGGTGGCGGTTGCGACCTGCCGGCCGGGGCATTGGCGCGAGCCACGGCGGCCGACCTGGAGATCGAGGCGCTGGTAGCCTTCCCCGGCGCCGCTCCCCGACGGGCGAAGCGGAGGGGGCCGGTCGCCGACGGGGAGGCCCTCGGGCGGGCGCTCGCCGCCGAGCTGCTCGGGGGGCAGCGGTGACCGTTTACCTGGTCGGAGCCGGTCCCGGCGACCCGGGCCTGCTCACCCTGCGGGCCGCGGAGGTCCTCGCCCGGGCCGACGTGGTGGTCCACGACCGCCTCGCCGAGGTGTCCCTGCTCGACCGGGCCCCCGCCGGTGCCGAGCGGATCGACGTCGGCAAGACCCCCGGCAGCCCGGTCGCACAGGAGGACATCAACTCGCTGCTCGTCGAGCACGGACGGCGGGGAGCCGAGGTGGTCCGCTTGAAGGGGGGGGACCCGTTCGTGTTCGGGAGGGGAGGGGAGGAGGCGCTCGCCCTCGCCGCCGCCGGCGTCGACTTCGAGGTCGTGCCGGGGGTCACCTCCGCGGTGGCGGTACCAGCCTACGCCGGCATCCCGATCACCCACCGGGGGAGGGCAACGTCGTTCACGGTCGTGACCGGGCACCGTCGGGCGGACCTCGACGTCGACACCGACTGGGAGGCGGTGGCGCGCGCCGGGGGGACGGTCGTGGTGCTCATGGGTGTCGCCCACCGGGCCGAGATCGCATCGCGGCTGCTCGCCGGCGGCCGGGACCCGGGCACGCCGGTAGCGGCGGTCACCTGGGGGACCCGGCCCGAGCAGGTCACGCTGCGCACGACCCTCGCCGGTCTCGGGGACGCGCCGGTCGAACCGCCGGCGACGATCGTCGTCGGCGAGGTCGCCGGGCTCGACCTCGCCTGGTACGAGCGGCGCCCGCTGTTCGGCCGTTCGGTCGTCGTCACCCGGGCCCGGCCCCAGGCCTCCGCGCTGTCGGCCCGGCTCCGGGACCTCGGGGCCCGCCCGGTCGAGGTGCCGGCGATCGCCGTCGTCGACCCCGCCGACGGGGGCGCCGGCCTGGCGACCGCCGCGTCGGGGATCCCAGCCGGCCGCTACGACTGGGTGGTGCTCACCTCCGCCAACGCCGTCGGCCGTCTCTGCGAGCTGCTCCCCGACGGCCGGGCGTGGGCCGGGGTCCGGGTCGCGGCCATCGGGCCCGGCACCGCCGAAGCCCTCGCCGGCTACCGCCTGGTGGCCGACCTGGTGCCCGCCGAGCACGTCGCCGAAGCTCTCCTCGCCGGGCTGCTCGCTGCGTCGCCGCCGGCTCACGGCGGGCCCTGCCGGGCGCTGCTCCCCCGGGCGGCGGTCGCCCGGGAAGTGCTGCCCGCCGGCTTGCGGGCCGCCGGCTGGGAGGTCGAGGTCGTCGAGGCTTACCGCAGCGTCGTCCCCGAGATGGCACCCGCAGCCCTCGAACAGGCCGGCGCGGCCGACGCCATCTGCTTCACCTCGTCGTCGACGGTGACCAACTACCTGACGGTCGCCGGCCGGGAACGGGTGCCACCCCTGGTCGCCTGCATCGGTCCGGTCACCGCCGCCACCGCCCGCGACGCCGGGCTCGGGGTGGGAGTGGTCGCCGCCGACCACACCATCGCCGGTCTGGTCGCAGCGCTCGTCGGGGAGCTGTCCGGCCCCGGGGGCTCCGGGGGAGCGGACCGTAAGGAGCGATCTCCGCGCTGAAGCCGGGAACCGGTCGCGCTCCTGGGGCGTCAGAGCTGCGGGACAACGGTTCCCGGCGCCGGGACGTGAAGAGCCGCCAGCTCGTTCCCGGCGCCGGTAGCCGCCCTCAGCGGGGGTGGCGGTAGCGTTGGGCCCGGCCGTGGCCTTTCCCCCGCCGGCCCCATCACCGCTCAGGGAGGTCTTTCCCCCCAAGATGCCCTACCCAGAGGTCAGGACCCGACGGCTGCGCCGCACACCGGCGTTGCGTGACCTGGTCGCCGAGACCCGCCTCGGGGTCGCCGACCTGATCGCGCCGCTCTTCGTCCGGGAGGGCCTGGACGAGCCCCGCCCGGTCCCGTCGTTACCGGGGGTGGCCCAGCACAGCGTCGAGTCGTTGCGCAAGGAGGCCCACCGCCTCGCCGACCTCGGTGTGCGTGGTGTCGTGGTCTTCGGCGTGCCGGCGGTCAGGGACCCCCGGGGGAGCGGCGCCCAGGACCCGTCGGGGATCGTGCAGGTCGCTCTCGGCGAGCTGAGAGCCGAGCTCGGTCAGCGGATGGTGCTGATCGCCGACCTTTGCCTCGACGAGTACACCGACCACGGCCACTGCGGGGTCCTCGATGCGCGAGGTGAGGTCGACAACGACGCCACCTTGGAGTGTTACGCCGCCGCCGCCCTCGCCCAGGCCGCCGCCGGCGCCGACGTGGTCGCCCCGTCGGGGATGATGGACGGCCAGGTCGGGGCGATCCGCTCCGCTCTCGACCGGGCCGGGCGCAGCGACGTCGCCATCCTCGCCTACGCCTCCAAGTACGCCTCGGCGCTCTACGGGCCGTTCCGGGACGCGGTGGACGTGACCATCGCCGGCGGCGGGGACCGCCGCGGCTACCAGCAGGACCC
>JAKABK010000091.1 GCA_021796905.1 Actinomycetes bacterium | reverse complement strand
GCACCAGGACGCCGGTGGCCCGCCTCCTCGCTCTGCGGGCGACGAGGTAGCCGGCGACGATCGAGCCGGCGGCGACGGGTGAGGTAGACAGGCGGGCCACGCGGAGCAAGCTAGCGCCGCCGGGCGTGGTCGGGCGCCGGGGGTGCGCCACCCGGCGCAGATGGGTGTGGTCGGGCGGGCGTGGGCCGCCGGGCGTGGCCGGGCGGCGGCGCTACTCGATGATCGACTGGTAGACGAGAGCCTTCAGCTCGGCGCGGATCGGGTGGGTGCTCGACGGCATCAGCTGGGTGAAGAACGTCACGGTCAGCTCCTCGGCGGGGTCGACCCAGAAGGCGGTGCTCGCCGCCCCACCCCATCCGTACTCGCCGACCGACCCGAGGACCTTGGCGGCGGCCGCGTCGTCGGTCACCGAGAAACCGAGACCGAACCCGATGCCGTCGTAGTTGGTCTCGGCGAACAGCTTGCGCCCGAAGTGCTCAAGGTCTGCGCCTCCGGGCAGGTGGTTGGTGGTCATGTACCTGACGGTTCTCGGGCCGAGGATCCGCACCCCGTCGAGCTCACCGCCGCGCAACAGCATCTGGGTGAAGCGGTGGTAGTCGCCGGCGGAGCCGACCAGGCCACCGCCGCCGGAGAGCATCGCTCGGGGTGAGAGGGCCGCGGAGCCGTCCATCGCGGTGGCGAGGCGGCTGTCGGGGTGGGCGCCGTAGAGGGCGGCCACCCGGTCGGCCCGGTCCCCGCCCACCCAGAAGGCGGTGTCGGACATCCCGAGAGGATCGAGGATCCGGGTCCGGAAGAGCTCGTCGAGAGGTTGGCCGGAGACGACTTCCACCAGGCGCCCGAGGACGTCGGTCGCCACCGAATATGCCCACTCGCTGCCCGGGTCGAACATGAGCGGCAGAGCGGCCCATGCGTCGACGCAGGCGGCGAGGTCCATGTGCTGCGGCTGGCCCCACTCGAAGCCGGCCTGCCGGTACATCGCGTCGACGGGGTGCACGTGGTGGAAGCCGTAGGTGAGCCCGGCGGTGTGGGTGAGCAGGTGCCAGATGCGGATCGGCTCGGTCGCCGGCCGCGTGACCGGTTTGGCGGGCGGGCCGGCGAGGTACACCTGGGGGTCGGCGAGGGACGGGATCCAGCGGCCGACGGGGTCCCTCAGGTCGAACGCCCCCTCCTCGTAGAGCATCATCGCCGCGACCGAAGTGACCGGCTTGGTCATCGAGTACCAACGCCAGAGGGTGTCGGTCTCGACCGGGGCGCCGGCTTCCCGGTCGCGCATCCCCCGACGGGCGACGTAGGCGAGCTGACCACGGCGGCTCACCGCTGCGAGCCAGCCGGCGAGGCGACCGTCGTCGACGTAACGGGCGAAGTGATCTTCGATGCGGGCCAGGCGCTCGCTGCTCAGCCCCACCTTCTCCGGGTCGATCTCCTGCTCGAGCGTGCTCATCGCCTGGCTCTCCCTCGGTCGTGGTACCCCGGCAATCTAGGCCGTCGACCGCGCGGCTCGACGAGCCGGCGTCGTCCGATGGCGTCGGGATGGCGGGCGGCGATCCCGGCGAGGGTCAACGCCAGGTCCGACGGTGACAGCGCAGCCCAGTCGTCGTCGACCGGCCGCATAAGGAGAAGACCGCCTCCGGAAAGGGCGCTCCCCCGGGGTCGGTGCCGGGGTCGACCCGGTGAACCGGCGTTTCTTCAGTTGGGGGCGAGGCGGGGCTCGATGCGGGTCACGTGGATCGGCCGGGACCAGGTGAGCACGGTGTAGGCGTGATCGTCGACCGAGTAGACCTTCGCCGGCGGACCCCAGGTCCGCTCGGCGGTGGCCAGGTTCACCCCACCGAAGCCGCCGGTGCCGGCGAACACCACGAACTGGAAGTCGACCCCGTCGAACCAGGCGTGCACGTCGCCCTTGTAGTACCCCTCCAGGCGACCCTGGCCGTCGGAGACGACCGGTCGCACCGTGACCGTCCCGCTGCTCTCGACGGTGGTGATCGATGACGCCCAGTAGCCGCCGACGCCGCGGCGGAGATGGTGGGCCCGCAGGAATGCGACCAACGCCGGCTCGGGGTCGGTCGGGGAGGGGTGCGCGAGCTGCAAGCCGGCGCCGGCGAGCGACCCGGCCAGTCCCACCGAGGCGACCACCAGGCCAGCGCGCCGCCAGGCGGGCGGGCGCCGGCCGGCCCACCAGCGGGTCACCATCCGGGCGGCGACCACGGTGCTGAAGACCACGGTGGCCGTCAGGTACCGGAAGTAGGCCGGGCTCGGGGTGAGCGCCAGCAGGACGTAGGTCGCCGCCGACCCGAACGACGCGATCACGAGGACGTCGTCGATCCGCCACGGCTCGGCGTCGGCTCCGCTGCGGTCTGCCCCCGCCCCGCGATCCCCGCCGGACCGTCTCGTCCCGCCGGCCCTGTGAGCGGGCACCACACCGTCCCCGCCGGCCCCGTCCGCTGCCTCGGTCGGCACCCGTCCGGTGACCGCAGCTCGTAGCAGGGACCAGAGGGACCACAGGAAGCCGGCCGCGGCGACCAGGAGGGCTATGACGTGCAGCGCCCGCACCACAGGTCCTTCCCCGCCGCTGCCGAGCCCGACGACGCTCCGGGCCCCGAACATGCCGGGGATCCCGAGGGTCGCCGCCTCCCGGAGGTTGTGGACCGCTTCGCTCACCCCGGCGTGTGGGTTGGTCCGTCCCAGCTCGAAGGCGCCGGCCGCCGCCGCGGCCACCCGGATCGTGTAGGCGAGGACGGTCGCGGCGGCTGCGGCGGCGAGCGGGGCGAGCCCCGCCCGCAGCGAGCGGCGGCGGAGCATGGCGACCAGACCGCCCAGGGCCACGGGCGCGGTGGCGTAGGCGACCATCATCAGGTCGCCGAGCATGCCGGCGGTGAGCAGCACCACCGCTACCAGCCAGCCGGGACCGAAACGTCCCCGGCGCAGCGCGACGAAGGCGATCAGGGCGGCGAGGATCGTCGTCTGGTGCCAGGGGCCGACCAGGAACTGGCTGGCGAGGACGTGGGCGGGCAGGGCGAGGACGGCGACCACCAGCGCCGCCCCGGCCCATGCGGCCGCGCCCTTGCGGCCCCGGCGGGCGAGGACCACTCCGACGACCACCACCAGCCCCGCCACGACCGCCGGGACGACCAGCAGCAGCGCAGGGTGCGACCCGGTCACCCCGATGACCGCGGCGAAGATCGCCGCGTCGAGGGTCCACCACGAATCGAGTGACAGCCACCAGCCGTGGAGGAGCAGGTTGCCGTGCAGCAGCGAGGCCGCTTCGAGCACCACCGTGGCGCCGTCGGAGTTGACCGCGGCGCGGTTGGCGTGGTCGGTCAGTACCCACAGCCAGCCGACCACGGCGGCCGTGACGGCCAGCCAACCGAGCGCGGTCCGCGCCGGCGCGGCTGTCCGCGTCGGGGCGTGGCGTCCCGACCGGTCCCGATCCGGGTGCCGGCGGTGCTCGGAGACGGCGTCGGCCGGGCCCGTGCCGACGCTCAGCGGTAACCCCGAGCCGGAGGCGTTGAGCGCATCGGGGCCACGATATCCGTCTGCCCCGATCCCCCGCCCCCCGCTGCCCGGTCGCCGCCGCCCGGTCCCGCTGCGACGGCGCCGGGCCTACGCCGTGCGGGTCGCTGCCAGCGAGGAGAGGCCGAGCTCGGCGATGCTCACCTCGCGCATCTCCACCTTGCGGACCTTGCCGGTCACCGTCATCGGGAACGCCTCGACCACCTTCACGTAGCGGGGGATCTTGTGGTGGGCGATCCTGCCCTGGCAGTACTCCCGCACGTCGGCGGCGGTGAGCGGGGGGCGGCCGGGCGCGACGCGGATCCAGGCCATCAGTTCCTCCCCGTAGCGTTCGTCGGGGACGCCGATCACCGCGACGTCCTCGATGTCGGGGTGCCCGTAGAGGAGCTCCTCGACCTCTCGCGGGTAGACGTTCTCCCCGCCGCGGATCACCAGGTCCTTGATCCGCCCGACGACGTTGACATAGCCGTCGTCGCGCATCACTCCCAGGTCACCGGTGTGCATCCAGCGGGCCGCGTCGATCGCCTCGGCGGTGCGCTCCGGCTCCTGCCAGTAACCGAGCATCACCGAGTACCCCCGGGTGCAGATCTCGCCCGGGGTGCCGGGGGCGACGACGGTACCGGTGGCGGGATCGACGATCTTGACCTCCAGGTGGGGGAGGGGGCGTCCGACGGTGGCGGTGCGCGCCTCGATGTCGTCGTCGGCCCGGGTCTGGGTCGACACCGGGGAGGTCTCGGTCATCCCGTAGGAGATGGCCACACCGCTCATGTGCATCTCGCCGATCACCCGTCTCATCACCTCGACCGGGCAGGGGGAGCCGGCCATGATCCCGGTGCGCAGCGAGCTCAGGTCGTAGGAGCCGAAGTCGGCCAGGGCGAGCTCGGCGATGAACATCGTCGGCACCCCGTACAAGGCGGTGCATCGCTCGGCCTGGACCGCCCGGAGGGTCGCCGCCGGGTCGAAAGCTGGTGCGGGGATGACGATCGTCGACCCGTGCGACGTGGCGCCGAGGTTGCCCATCACCATCCCGAAGCAGTGGTAGAACGGGACCGGTAGGCAGAACCGGTCATCCTCGGTGGCGCCGAGCAGCTCGGTGACGAAATAGCCGTTGTTCAAGATGTTGTGGTGCGAGAGCGTCGCACCCTTCGGGAACCCGGTGGTCCCGGAGGTGTACTGGATGTTCACCGGGTCGTCGAAGCCCAGTCCGGCGCCGACCCGGTCGAGCTCGGCGGGCGCCACGCCGGCTCCGTCGGCGACCAGCGCGTCCCAACTCGGGTCGCCGATGTAGACCACGTCGCGGAGGGTGGGGACGTCCGGAGCGACCGTCTCGAGCATCGCCCGGTAGTCACTGGAGCGGTGGGCCGTCGCGCTGACCAGGGTGGCGAGACCCGACTGGCGGACCACGAAGTCCAGTTCCGAGGTCCGGTACGCCGGGTTGAGGTTGACGAGGATCGCCCCGATCATCGCGGTCGCGTACTGGAGCGCGACCCACTCCGCGCAGTTGGGGCTCCAGATCCCGACCCGGTCGCCGGGCGCCACGCCTCGGGCGAGGAGCCCTCGGGCGACCTCGCCGGCCCAGTCGTGCAGCTCCCGGTAGCTCCAGCGCCTGCCCGAGGCGACCTCGACGAGTGCCTCGTGGTCGGGCAGGCGGGCGGCGGTGGCCGCCAGGTTGTCGCCGATCGTCTGGCCGAGAAGGGGAACCCCACCGGTGCCGTGGGCGTATGACGAGCTGAGCCCCATCGCTACCGGTACCTCCCTCCGCTCGGGCGGGCTCCGCCCGCTCCGTCGAGACCCGACGCTACCCCTGCCGGGTGCTGCTGGCGTGCCGGCAACCGGGTCACCGACGCTGCAGCCACCCGACTCGCCGCTCGCAGCGGGCAGCGGTCCCGGGTCCCGAGGAGGCTGACCCCGAGGGTGACCCGGCCGGGGGCCCGGGGCTCGACGCGGGTCCAGCCACCGGGAGCCGGGGCGACGCAGGCCCAACCGGACCTGACCGTCCAGTACCGGGTCCAGCGGGCCCGCACCAGGACCGTCGCGGCGCGCGTGACCTCCAGGACCACCCGGTCGGCACCGATGGAGGTCACCACGGCCGGGCCGCTCACCAGGCCCGGCGACCCGCCGACCCGCCACAGCGTCCACGGGCCCGACGACCAGACCCGGACCAGACCGGGCACCCCCGCCCGGAGCAGGGCGGCCTCGGCCCGCCCGGCGTAGTCGAGGGGGGCCCGGGCGAGAGCGACGTAGCCCACCCCGTCGCCTCTCAGCCAGCGGAGGTAGCTCGCGTCGTCGAGGGCGCCGGGCCGGTAGAAGACCGGGTCGCGGGCGACGTCGAGCTGGCGTTCCCAGCCCCGGGCCAGGGAGACGAGGCGGGAGGGGAGCGCAGCCGACTCCTCGTGGTCGGCGGTCGGGACCACCTCCACCCGGATCGGCCGTCCGCCGGCGAGCGAGACCAGCTCGGTGTGGAGGGGACGGTAGAAGCCGGCCCGGTCCGAGGCCGGCTCGGTCGCCCGGGTCGTCATCGCTGTAGCCGGCGCCCACTGCCAGACGGCGAAGGGCACGAGGGCGGCGACGGCCAGCGCCCGCCGGCGGCCCGGGCGGACCGCACCGAGGGCGCAGAGCACCGCGGGTAGCCCGGCGGACTCGGCGAGGCGGGTCGCGTTGCCCCCGACCGGGTCGGCGACGACGAAGGCAGCGAGCGTCGCGAGGCCGTAGGCCAGGGCCCCCGCGCGCAGCACGAACGGGAGGTCGAGGGCTCGCCGGTCGCCGGCGACGACCACCAGGGCGCACAGTGCTTCGACGACCGCCATGCCGGTCCAGGCGAACGGGAACGGCCCGTCCCCGGGGAACAGCAGCGCCGAGGGGACCAGGACCGCCGCGCCGGCACCCACGCAGAGCCACACGAGCGCCCCCGACCGGCCCGAGCTGCCCGGACCCGCCGGCGCGCCGATCACCCCACGCCCGTCGGGTCGAAGCGCCGCTCCGGCGAGGAGGACAAGGCCGGTGAGGATCGCGAACGCCGCGGCCAGCGGTGAGGTGAGCGCCGCCACCACCCCACCCACGCCGGCCGCCGCCCGCCGCCGGTCGACGGCGGCCGCGACGGCGGCCAGCGCTACCGCCTCCCCCGCGAGGTAGGTGAGCTGGCCGACCCCGACAGCGATCAGGGTGCAAGAAGCGAAGTACCACACCCCAGCCGACCTCCGCCCGCCGGTCAACCGGCGGCAGGTAGCGTCGAACGCCCAGGTGGCCCCGGCGGCGGAGACCACCCCGGTCCCGCCGGCTCCGAGCGCGGCGACCAGCGGCGGGGCGAGCAGACTGTAGGACAGCGGGTAGAACCCCCCGTACCAGCCGGGATCCCAGATCGGCAGGCCGTGGCGGGCGGCGAGGGAAGCCCGGTACACCTGGGCGGCGACGTCGGTGCCCCGCAGTCCGAGCGCCCACGCCGCTGCGGCTAGCACCCCGGCGAACAGGCCCGGGCCGGCGGCGGTGACGCCGCTGGTGACCCGCTGTCGGAGTCGGCAAGGATGTGGGTGGCTACGAGCGGGCGGGACCGGCCCGGCCCGGTGGGCCCCAGGAGGATCAGTGCGCGCCACCATGCAGGACGCCCAGCTCACCATCCCGACGATCTTCCGTCACGGCGCCCGTGTGCACGGTGGGT
>JAKABK010000090.1 GCA_021796905.1 Actinomycetes bacterium | reverse complement strand
GCCGGTACCGACCGGTCGGGTCGCCGACGCTGGCCGGCTTGGACAGCGGCGGGACCCCGGTGCGCGAGTAGAGCGCCACCTGCGGCTCGTTCCCGCTCGGCCGGTAACGCAGCCGGCCGCCCGGGCGGCTGAAGGCGCCACCCCTCCCGATGGTCATCGCGGCGATCAGGTCGTAGGCGACCAGGCCCATCCCGGCGACCACTACCGTCTCGCCCGGGCCGGGCCAGGTCTCGAAGCGTGACACCGGGTAGGGATCGACGAACGCCCCGGCCACCGAACCCGCCCCCGCGAGGTTGGGGGTGTGCCCGGAGGTGATCACCACGTGGTCGGCGAGCAGCGAAGCCCCCGAGGCGAGCACGACCCGCTCCCTGGCGCCCTCGGCGACCAGGTCGACCGCGGCGCTGCGGTGCACGACGATGTCGACACCGGCTGGAGCGTCGGCGACGACCGTCTCGAAGAACCACCCCAGGTACTCCCCCATCAAGCGTCGCGGCAGGAAGTCGGCCGGTTCGATCGGTCGGCCGGCGGTGCCGACCACGCAACGCTCGCCGACGAAACGGTAGCCGGCGGCCCGCGCCCACTCGTAGAGGCCGAGACCGTAGGGAGGCTCTCGCCCCTCGCTCGGGCGGGCGTGCAGCGACAGCTGCCCGCAGGGGTTGTTGAGCACCAGGTAGTCGGGGAGGTCGGTGGTGTAGACCCCGACCCCGGGGGGTCCGGGGTCGACGACGTGGATCGTGAGCCCCCGGCCCTCCGAGCGGGCCCGGGCGACGAGGCGCTCGAGCACGCACAGGCCCCAGGGTCCGAGACCGACGATCGCCACCTGCACCCCGAGAACGATACGGCCACCGAGGGTGGGGTACAACTGGGGGTGTCCCGGTTTTCCGATCTGGCGGTGTTGGTCGATGTCGGTGGGGTCCTGTTGATGCCCGACCACGAGTTGTTGAACCGAGTGGCATCGACCTTCGGCGGCATCCCGACCACCGAGGGTGGGCTCGTCAGGGCGCACTACCTGGGTGTAGCGGCCGGCGACGGTCCGGGCGGGTTCGACTGGGCCCCCTACCGGGCGGCGCTGCTCACCGCCGCCGGGGTGGCACCCGAGCGTCTCGCCGACGCCGACGCGGTCCTCGCCGAGGCGCTCGCCGGTCCCGCCGACGTGGTCTGGTCACAGGTGCTGCCCGGCGCCCGGGAGGCGATGGCCGCCCTGGTCGGCTCCGGGGCCCGGGTGGCGATCGTGTCTAACTCCGACGGGACGGTCGCTTCGTCGCTGCGCTCCCGGGGCCTGCTCGCCGACGGGACACCGGTGCTCGACTCCGGGGCGGTGGGGATCTCCAAGCCGGACCCGGGGATCTTCCTCCTCGCCCTCGAAGCGCTCGGGGTTCCCCCGGGGCGGGCGTGGCACGTCGGCGACGTGCCGAGCGTCGACGTGGTCGGGGCCCTGGCCGCCGGCGTCCACCCCTTGCACCTCGACCCGGTCGGCTGGTGCCACGAGCCCGGCCACGAGCACGTGGCCGGGCTCGGGGAGGTCCCCGCGATCCTCGCTACCTGACGATCCCGCCGCGGGTCATCGCCTCCACGTCTAGGGCCCGGTCGACCTCTTCGGGTCCGAGCAGGCCGCGCTCGAGGACCACGGTCCGCAGGTCCTTGCCCTCCGCCAGCGACGCCTTGATCACCTTGGCCGCCTCCTCGTAGCCGATGTAGGGGTTGAGGGCGGTGCCGATCGCCGGCGACGACAGGGCGTAGGTCCGGCAGCGCTCCACGTCGGCTTCGAGACCGGCGACGCAGCGGTCCGCGAACACCCGGCTCACGTTGGAGAGCAAGCGGATCGACTCGAGCAGGTTGCGACCGATCACCGGGAGCATCACGTTGAGCTCGAAGTTGCCTGCCGCCCCGCCGAAGGCGACGGCGGCGTCGTTGCCGATCACCTGGGCGACGACCTGCGAGACCGCCTCGGGGATCACCGGGTTGACCTTGCCGGGCATGATCGAGCTGCCCGGTTGCAGGTCTGGGATGCGGATCTCGGCGAGACCGGTGCGGGGACCGCTACCCATCCAGCGCAGGTCGGTGGCGCACTTGTAGAGCGACACGGCGATCGTACGAGCCACCCCGGAGGCCTCCACCAGTGCGTCGCGGGCACCTTGGGCCTCGAAGTGGTCACGGGCCTCGGTGAGCGGCAGGTCCAGTTGGTCGGACAGGCGCCGGATCACCGCCGCCGCGAAACCCTCGGGCGCGTTGATCCCGGTGCCCACCGCGGTCCCTCCGAGCGGCAGCTCCCCGACGCGTGGCAGCGCCGCCCGCAGGCGCTCCACGCCTCTCTCGACGGCCGTGGCGTAACCGCCCATCTCCTGGCCGAGGGTGACCGGAGTGGCGTCCATCAGGTGGGTGCGCCCGGACTTGACCACCCCCTTCCACTCCTCGGACTTCGCCCGCAGCGCCCCGGACAGCGCCTCGAGGGCCGGGATCAGGCGGCGGGTGATCTCGGAGGTCGCGGCCACGTGGATCGCCGAGGGGAAGGTGTCGTTGGACGACTGGGACGCGTTGACGTGGTCGTTCGGGTGCACCGGGCGCCCGAGACGCTCGGTGGCGAGGGTGGCGAGCACCTCGTTCATGTTCATGTTGGTGGAGGTCCCCGACCCGGTCTGGAACACGTCGATGGGGAACTGGTCGTCGAAGCGGCCCGCGACCACCTCGGATGCCGCGGCCGCGATCGCCTCCGCGACCGGGGCCTCGAGGATCCCGAGCCGGGCGTTCTCGGCGGCGGCAGCCGCCTTGATCGCCGCCAGCGCCGCCAGGAGCGACCGCTCGACGGTGGTCCCGGAGATCGGGAAGTTCTCGACGGCCCGTTGGGTCTGGGCCTGCCACTTGGCGGCCGCCGGGACCCGGACCTCGCCCATGGAGTCGTGCTCGACTCGGTAGTCGGTCATTCCCGGACCGTACCCCGCCGGCCGGGGTGATGCTCGTGGGGCTGGTGGGACTAAAGTTCGTTCGGGGGGTGGCCGATGAAGCTCGGGTCCGCCGGACCGACGGGGTCGAAGGAGACGTCGCCCATGCCCACCGCCCGCAGGCGCCTGCGCGAAGCGGCCGCGGTCGGCGGGATGCTCGTCGCCCTCGTCCCCACCGCCCTCCTCCCCGCCGCACCGGTCGCCGGGGCGGCGGGGGCGCCCGGGTCGTCGGTACCCACCGCCTCCAGCTCCCCCGACCCGCCCACCACCGCCGGGTACACGACCCGCGCCCTGGAGGCCGAGGCGGCCCGGCTCACGGCCCGCATCGAGGCTCGGGGGATCGCCCTCGCCAAGCTCTCCGAGCGCTTCGACGCCGCGACGATCCACGAGCAGGCCGTCGACGCGGTCCTCGCCAGGGACCGGCGGGCCACCGCCTCGGCCCGCCGGAGCACAAGGGTCGTGCACGCCGAGCTGGTCCGCTTGGCGGTCGCCTCCTACGTCGACGGGGCCGAGCCGCTGCCGCTGCCCCCGACGCCGGGGCGGGCGGGGTCGGACCCGAGCCTCACCGCCGCCTACGCCGCCGTCGTGGCGGGTGAGCAACACCGGACCCTGGCTCGTTGGGACGCGCTCGGACGCCGGCTGGGCGCCGACACCCGGCACCTGGACCTCGCCCGCCGCCAGGCGGTCCTCGCCGTCACCTCCTCGGCGCGCGCGGCCGGCGAGGCCCGAGCAGCCCAGCGCGCCGAGGAGGCACTGCTCGCCTCGGTGAGGGGGCGCCTGGCGGTCGCGGTCCGCGCCGACCAGGCGGCCGCCCGGCGCACCGAGGCGTCCCGGCTCGCAGCGTCGCTCGACTCCGCCAGCTCCAGCTCCAGCTCCGGCACCGGGGCGGGATCCACCGAGCCGGCCCGGCCCGGCCCGGACCCGGCCGGGAGCCCGGCACCGACGGCCAGCGCGCCGACGGGCAGCACACCAGCTGGCAGCTTGCCGGCCGGCAGCTCGGCGTCGAGCACCACCGCCCCGACGCCTTCGAGCACGGCGGCGACCACCACGCTGCCGCCCGCCGCCACCACGACACCTCCGGGACCGCCTGTCGAGACCCCCACCTCGGCCCCCCTTTCCCCTCCCACCGGCTCCGCTGCCCCCGCCTCCCCGCCGACGACGACGGTCCCTGCGCAAGCCCCCGGCGCCGACCAGGTGATCGCCTACGCCCGGGCCCAGCTCGGCAAGCCCTACCAGTGGGGTGGCGCCGGCCCGGCCAGCTTCGACTGCTCCGGGCTGGTCATGATGGCCTGGGCGCAGGCCGGGATCGACTTCCCCCACCTCGCCCAGGACCAGTACGACCTCACCGCCCGGGAACCGCTGTCCGACCTGCTGCCCGGCGACCTGGTGTTCTTCGGCACCCCGAGCGACGTGTACCACGTCGGGCTCTACATCGGCGACGGGGAGATGATCGACGCCCCCGAGACCGGCCAGGACGTGAGCGTCGCCTCGATCTACTGGCCGGGCCTGCTCGGCGCCGGCCGGGTCACGGGCTCCTCCTGAGCGCCGCGGCCCGTAGGCTCCGGGAATGCCGATCGCCACCTCCCCCGCCGGGAGCCCCCCCACCACCCCGGCGCCAGCTCGCCCGGCCGGCCGCTCCGCCGCGGCCGCCGGCAACCGACGGGAGCCGTGATGCGCGCGGTCACGATCGTCGAGCGGCGCGTCGAGGTACGCGACCACCCCGACCCGGTGCCCGGGTGGGGCCAGCTACTGGTGCGGGTACGGGCCGCGGGGCTCAACGGGGCCGACCTGATCCAGGTCGCCGGCAACTACCCGGCGCCTCCCGGCTCGCCGCCCGACATCCCAGGCCTGGAGCTGGCCGGTGAGGTCGACTCGGTCGGCCCGGGCGTCACCCGCTTCGCTCCCGGCGACTCGGTGATGGCCGTGGTCGGCGGGGGCGGCCAGGCGGAACTGGCCGTGATCGGCGAGCGGGAGGCGATGCCGGTGCCCGCGGGGGTCCCCTGGGAGCAGGCCGGCGGGTTCCCCGAGGTGTTCACCACCGCCCACGACGCCCTGTGCTCCCAGGCGGGACTCGCGACCGGTGAGCGCCTGCTCGTCAACGGAGCCGCCGGCGGGGTCGGCACCGCGGGGGTCCAGATCGGCCTGGTGTGCGGGGCGACGGTGACCGCCAGCGTCCGCGCCCCGCAGCGCCGGGCCGACGTCGCCGGCCTGTCCGGCTCCGGCTCCGCTCCCGGCGCCCTGGTCGTCGTCGACCCCGACGAGGTCGCCGACCGGGGACCATACGACGTGGTCCTAGAGCTGGTCGGCGCCCCCAACCTCCCCGTCGACCTGGCGGCCCTCGCCACCGGCGGCAGGATCGCGGTGATCGGTACCGGGGCCGGCAGCAGGGCCGAGATCGACCTCGGGCTGCTCATGCGCGCCCGGGGACGGATCCACGGCTCTACCCTCCGGGCCCGCCCGCCCGAGGCCAAGGCGGGCGCCGCCCGGGAGGTCGAGGCCCACGTCCTTCCACACCTCGCCGCAGGTCGGCTCCGGGTCCCGGTGTGCGCCACCTTCCCCCTCGCCGAAGCCCCAGCCGCCTACGAACGGTTCGCCGCCGGCGCCAAGTACGGCAAGGTCGTGCTGGTCGCCGGCTGAGCCACCACGGCGGTCGGCCGGCTGGGCTCGGTCAGCAGCCAACCGGTGTGGTGAGTCGCCCCTCGATGATCGGCTTCCCCGAGATCTCGATCGATGAGATGTTGCCCCCCCGGATCCAGCCGGTTCGATGCGGTTGCATGCCGGTCATTCGCATCTCGCCCTCGCCGGCTGCCTCAGTGGCCCATGGGCCGTGCTCGCTGGTGGCTACTTGCAGCTCCCAGGTCCCGAGGGCGGCTTGCTCACTGACAGGCAAGATGAAGGTGGCCGTCCATCCGGCACTGGGGTCGGGACAACTCCAGGCGACACTCAACGGCCTGGCGGCCGGTGAGGCTCCGCCAGGAGGAGGACCCGGCGCCGGCGCCGCGGCCGTCGTCAAGGGCGAGGTCAGGGGCGAGGTCAGGGGCGAGGTAGCGGCACCGGTGACGTCGCCGGCCCGACCCAGGTGCCACAAGGCCGTGCCGACGATGCCGAGCAGGAGCAGGCCCACCAGAAGTTGCGCCGTCCGCTTCGTCCGCTCCGGGCTCCTCGGCCGCTCGCGCGGGCTCGACGATGGCAACGAAGGCCTCGAAGACGTATGCGCGGACGCCGACGAGCGCCTCGGCGCAACCGGAGCGCGTCTCGGGCCCGCACCTGATGCCCTTGGTCCGGTCGCTCGCGGTCTGATCTCCGCTCGCACGGCTCCGGAAGACGACAACGGGACGGACAGCGGATCCCGGCTCTCAGCAGCGTGGCCGGTCGGAGACCGCGCCGGCTGGAGCCGGGCGTCCGACGGGTAGGGGGCCCGGGGGAGCAGATGAGCTGCCAGCGCCTCGGAAGCTGCCCGAGTGACCCCAGCCGGAAGGCGTGACGGTCCAGCAGTGAGGAAGTCGGTCAACATCTCGACCGGCAGTACCCAGGTTCGGTTGATCTCGAGAGCCCGGGCGCCTCGGCCGCTGCCCGTCACGGAGATGACCGCCACAGGCACCCCTGCGCCCACCGACGCCAGCGCCCCAGCGACGCAGGCGGTCTCCCATGCAAGAGTTGCGAGGGCACGGCCCTGCTGGTGCCGGCCGGACCAAAGGGTGCCTTTACCGGTGCTCACCCGACCGGCCCAGTGCTTACTGTCGATGACGTAGACCCCGGTCGGCCCCACGACGACGTGGTCGACGTTGGCGTCCGAGCCGTCGATGTGCAGGTCGTGGTGGACGACGAAGTCAGCCGGCAGGGCAGCCAGCGCCTTCGCGGTGATGCGCTCGCCCTCCTCGCCCGCCTCGAAGCTGTCGATCCGCTTGCGCAAGCGATCAGCCCTGGCCAGGGTCTCTTCCAGCTGCCGGCGAGCCCGCTCGGCCTCCAGCCGCGCTGACTCGCCTGCCTCACCCACCCGGACACCATCGGAGCATCCGGCTCGCCGGTTGAGCCCCTCGTGGTTCGAGGTGGTTGCCGAAGGAGCCGAGCACCGGCCGTCGTCGGGCTCGGCCCGGGCGAACAGGGTCGCCCACCATTGCAGGACGAGGACTTCCGCCCCAACACGGCCTCAGATAGCCGTCGTCCTGGTGTAGTGCCTGTGCCTCATCATCAGGGTGGGATTGCCCGGAGGGCTACCCGGCCGCGGCTGACCTCGTCCAAGATGCCCTCGGCAGTGG
>JAKABK010000089.1 GCA_021796905.1 Actinomycetes bacterium | reverse complement strand
ATCCCCTCCAGGTTCCCACCGTTCATCTTGCCATCCGGGTGGCCGCCGCGGTGCCCGCCAGGGACGCGAGCGGATGGCTCGGGATCCGACGATCAGTTGAGCGTCGGGTCGGGCGGGTAGCGGGACACCAGTGCCAGCTCCCCGCCCTGGCGGCGCAGCACCCGGGACCACAGCTCGGCGGGCTCGGGGGTGAAAGGATCCTCGGGGAGCGCGTCGAGGACCCACCAGCCGCCGGCGAGCAGCTCGGCTTCGAGCTGGCCGCCCGACCAGCCGGAGTAACCGACGAAGATCCGCAGCTCACCTACGGTGTCGTCGAGACGGTCGGCGTCGGTGTCGAGGTCCAATGTGCCGAGGTCCCCGGCGATCGCCTGCCAGACATCGTCGCCGGCCACCGCCTCCAAGGCAGCGGGCGCCGGAACGCGGGCCACGCAGATCACCGAGTCCCGTCCGACGGGACCCCCGACGAACATCCTCGCCGGGGGTACCGCCCGCTCCGCCCAGCTCGGGAGGACGGCCGCGACCTCGGTGTCGCTCGGGCGGTCGAGGACGACGCCGAGCGCCCCGTCCTCGCTGTGGGCGAGCACGAGCACCACCGTACGGTCGAAGTTCGGGTCGACCAAGCGCGGGTTGGCGACGAGCAGCTTGCCGACCATGGTCGCGTCGGCCATGGTCGATTGTCTACCCGCGACGCGGGTCGCGGCACGCGACCCCTCCGGGGAGCCCGCTGCGGTCCGACCGACGGGCCCGCGAGACGTCGCGCTGGAGCAGTAGCGGGCGACAGCTCTGCCCGAGAGGCGCCGCCAGGCACAGGACGTGGACCGGCTCGCGGCCGACGGTGACGACGCGACGCCGAACCCCTGGCGCCGGCGACGCGTAGCGTGCCGGTCATGCGCGCCATCACCGTCGTCCCGCTCCAGAAGGACACCGTCGACCTGACCGACCTGCCGGAGCCACCCGAGGCCGACGGGCCGGTCCTCGTCGCCACCCGTGCTGTCGGGGTGTGCGGCACCGACATCGAGATCATCGACGGTGCCTACGGTTGGGCACCGCCGGGCGAGGAGCGCCTGGCGATCGGCCACGAGTCGCTCGGGGAGGTCCTCGACGCGCCCGACGGCTCCGGGTTCGCCAAGGGCGACAAGGTGGTGGCGATCGTCCGGCGCCCCGACCCCGAGCCGTGCGCGAACTGCGCGGTCGGCGAGTGGGACATGTGCCGCAACGGCAACTACACCGAGTGGGGGATCAAGGCCCACCACGGCTACGCCCGGGAGCGCTACCGCATCACCCCCGACTTCCTGGTGAAGGTCGACCCGGGCCTCGGTGACCTCGGGGTGCTGCTGGAGCCGACGACGGTGGTCGCAAAGGCGTGGGACCACATCGAGCGCATCGGCCGCCGGGCGGTGTGGGCGCCCGCCAGGGTGCTGGTGACCGGCGCCGGGCCGATCGGGCTCCTCGCCGCTCTCCTCGGCCGCCAACGGGACCTGGAGGTGCACGTCCTCGACCAGGTCACCGACGGGTTGAAGCCGGACCTGGTCGCCGCGATCGGCGCCACCTACCACCACGGCAGCGTGAAGGACGCCGCGGTCGCCGCCGACGTGGTGATCGAGTGCACCGGCGTCGGCCAGCTCGTCTTCGACGTGATGGAGACCACGGCCACCGACGGGATCGTGTGCCTGACCGGGGTCAGCTCCGGGGGGCGGAGCCTGCCGATCGACGCCGGACTGGTCAACCGCCAGATGGTGCTCGGCAACGACGTGGTGTTCGGCTCGGTCAACGCCAACCGGCGCCACTACGAGGCGGGCGCCGAGGCCCTCTCGGCAGCCGACCACGACTGGCTCTCCCGGCTCGTGACCCGCAAGGTGGCGTTGTCGTCCTGGAAGGACGCCTACACCCGCCAGCCCGGCGACGTGAAGACGGTCCTGTCCTTCGCCGACGACTGACGGCGGGAAGCAGCGGGGAAAGGACGGCCGAAGTGCTCTTCGAGGGATTCGAGACCTTCGACGTCGAAACCGGCGGAGCCCGGGTCCACGGGGTCGCCACGCCGTCAGCTGACCTCCCGCCCGTCACCGGCACCCGGCCGGTGCTGCTGCTGCACGGCTTCCCCGAGACCCACGCCATGTGGCACCGGGTCGGGCCGGCTCTCGCAGCCGACGGGCACCGGGTGGTCGCGACCGACCTCCGGGGTTACGGGAGCTCGAGCCGCCCACCGGCCGGGGCGGACCACGCCGGCTACAGCTTCCGGGCGATGGCCGCCGACCAGGTGGCGGTCATGGACACCCTCGGGCACCGGCGGTTCGCGGTCGTCGCCCACGACCGGGGGGCACGGGTCGCGCATCGCATGGCCCTCGACCACCCCGACCGGGTCGAGCGGCTCGTCCTGCTCGACATCCTCCCGACCGCCTACGTCTACAGCCACGTCGACCGGGCGCTGGCGACCGCCTACTACCACTGGTTCTTCTTCCTCCAACCCGAGCCGCTGCCCGAACGGTTGATCGGCGCCGACCCGGCTCACTACCTGCGCTCCCTGCTCACGGGGTGGGGCTCTGGCCGACCCGCCCACTACGACCCGGAGGCCTACGAGGACTACGAGCGTTGCTTCTCCGACCCCGACGCCCGCCACGCGATGCTCGAGGACTACCGGGCCGGTGCCTCGATCGACCTCGACCACGACGCCGAGGGCGGGTCGATCGACGCCCCGACCCTCGTGCTGTGGGGTGCCGAGGGGGTCGTGGCCCGCAACGCCGAGGACCCCTTGGAGGTCTGGCGCCGCGCCGGGCGCGACGTGACCGGCGGCGCCGTCGCCGGCGCCGGTCACTTCCTCGTGGAGGAGCAGCCCGAGGCGGTGCTGGCGGGGCTCCGGCCCTTCCTCTCCGCCCGACCGGCTCCTGGCGGCCCCGACGGCCCCGGCGACCGGCACCGGGCGGGGCCCGCAGCGGGGTAGGGGCACCCCCGCTGCGGTCGCGCCCGACGCGCTCAGTAGGCGATCACCCGACGGGCGAAACTGGCCGGCAGTAGCCCGCCGGCGGCGAGCGCGGTCACCCTCACCGGGCCGACCTGGTCACCGGCGTCGAGCGTCGGGGCGTGGGCCACACCGTCGGGACCGGTCGCGGCGGTCGCCACCCGGGCTCCGCCGGCGAAGCCCGCCGCTCCCGAGACGACCCGGAAGCTGACCACCGCGCCGGCCGCCGGCCCGGACCGACAGGTGACGACCACCGACAGCCTGGCGCCGAAGGGCTGGCCGACCCGGGCGATCAGGCCGTTGCCGGCCCGCAGGGTGGTGAGCGGCGCCGGCGTGCTCAGCCCCGGTCGAGGGCGCGTCGGATGTCCGCCACCGCTGCGCCGAGCTCGACGACCGACGCCCCGTCGAGGACCGCGCGCATCAGCGCGGAAGCGACGACCACCCCGTCGGCGGCGGCAGCCGCCTCGACCGCCTGTTGGGGGGTCGAGATCCCGAAACCCATCACCACCGGCAGGTCGGTGACCGCCTTCAACCGCTTGGCGAGCACCCCCGCTGACCCGGCGAGCGACGACCGCTCCCCGGTGACGCCCATCAGGTTGACCCCGTAGACGAAACCCCGGGAGCGCCGGCAGAGGACCGCGAGGCGTTCGTCGGAGGTCACCGGAGCAGCGAGCAGCACGGTGGCGACCCCGGCGTCGGCGGCGGCGTCCTCCCAGGGACCGGACTCCTCCAGGGGGATGTCGGGGATGATCGCACCGGTCACGCCGGCGGCAGCCGCCCTGGCGGCGAAACGCTCGAGACCGGCCCGCAGGACCAGGTTGTAGTAGGTCATGGCGACGAGCGGCACCGGCTGCTCACGCACCGCCAGCGCAGACAACGCCGCCTCGGGCGTCACCCCCCGGGCGAGGGCCCGCACCGACGCCTCCTGGATCGTCGGGCCGTCCATCACCGGGTCGGAGAACGGCAGACCGACCTCGACCGCGTCGGCTCCCGCCTCGACCATCACCTGCAGGTAGTCGACCCAGTCCTCGGTGAGCCCGGCGGTCATGTAGGTGACGAGCAGCTTGGCCCCGGCGTCGCGGCGAGCCCGCAGCGCCGCCTCCAGCGGCACGCCCCGACCGACCGCTCCCGCCGCGGCGCTCACGACTTCGCGGCGAGACGCGCGTCGAGCCGGTCCCCGATCAGCTCCATCACCTGCCCGGCGTCCTTGTCGCCCCGGCCGGACATGGTGAGAAGCACCGTCGAGCCGCCCGGGACGGTCCCGTCCCGGGCGGCTCGCACCAGCCAGGCGAGGGCGTGAGCGGGCTCCAGGGCGGGAATGATCCCCTCGGTCCGGGCGAGGAGCGAGAGCGCTTCGAGGACCTCCTCGTCGCCGGCGTCGGCGTAGACCGCCCGCCCGGTGCCTGCCAGGTAGGCGTGCTCGGGCCCGATCCCGGGGTAGTCGAGACCCGCGGAGATCGACTCGGCCTCGAGGATCTGACCGGCCTCGTCCTGGAGGAGCAGTGAGCGCATCCCGTGCAGCACCCCCGGCGCTCCCCGACCGACCGCCGCGCCGCCGGCGGCCTCGACGCCGACCAGACGGGCGGAGGTCCCGACGAAACCGGCGAAGGTCCCCGCCGCGTTGGAACCGCCCCCCACGCAGGCGACCACCAGGTCCGGGTCGGCGCCGCCGAGCAACGCCCGGCACTGCTCCCGGGCTTCGTCGCCGATCACCCGTTGCAGCTCGCGGACCATCCACGGGAAGGGGTGCGGGCCCATCACCGACCCGATGCAGTAGTGGGTGGTCTCGACCTCCGACACCCAGGCGCGCATCGCCTCGTTCACCGCGTCCTTCAAGGTCCGGCTCCCGGAGCGGACCGGCACCACCTCCGCGCCGAGCAGGCGCATGCGGAACACGTTCAGCTCCTGGCGGTGGGTGTCGACCTCGCCCATGTAGATCACGCAGTCGAGGCCGAGGAGGGCGGCGGCGGTAGCCGTCGCCACCCCGTGCTGTCCGGCTCCGGTCTCGGCGATCACCCGCTTCTTGCCCATCGCGACGGTGAGCAGCCCCTGGCCGATCACGTTGTTGATCTTGTGGGACCCGGTGTGGGTCAGGTCCTCGCGTTTGAGCAGCACCCGCACCCCGAGCTCGGCGGACAACCGGTGGCACTCGGTGACCGGCGTCGGACGACCGGCGTAGTCGGCGAGCAACCCCCGGTAGCGGGCGACGAACTGCGGGTCGGACCACGCCGAGCGGAACGCCGATTCCACCTCGGCGCACGCCGGCACCAGCGACTCGGGCACGTAGCGTCCCCCGAAGTCGCCGAAGCGGCCGGTCTCGGACGGCTCTCCCATGCTCACTGTGGCGGGACCGGTCAGGGTCATCCGTCCTCCTCCCAATCGTAGGGACCACCGTCGGGACCGTCGGGGTCGGCGGCCTTGGCGGCGGCGATCAGCTCGCGGAGCTTCACCGGGTCCTTGACCCCCGGCGCCTTCTCGACCCCGGTGGACACGTCCACCCCCCAGCAGTGGGTCCGGGCGATGACCTCCGCGACGTTGCCGGGCGTGACACCCCCAGCGACCATCACCCGCAGGCCGGCGGGCACCTCGTCGACGAGCGAACGGTCCCAGCCCTGACCGGAGCCGGGTCGGGGCCCGTCGAGGAGGACCACGTCGGCGCCGTAGTCGACCGCCCGGGCGAGGCGCGGGTCGCCGGCGCTGAACGCCTTGATCACCATCGGCACCCGCTGGCGGACCCAGCGGGTGTCCTCCGCGCTCTCGTGACCATGGAGCTGCACAGCCCGCATCCCCGAGCGAAGGGCGATGTCCACGACCCGCTTGGGGGCTTCGTCGCGGAACACTCCGACCGCGACGATCTCGGGGGGCATCCGCTTGACGATGTCAGCGGCGATCTGGGGGGCGATCTGACGCGGGGAGGGGGCGAAGACGAAACCGACCAGATCGGCTCCGAGAGCCACCGACAACAACGCGTCGTCCTCGCTGGTGGTACCGCAGATCTTCACGATCACCGGCCGGCCTCCCGGAGGGCGGCGACCGCGCCAGCCGGGTCGGGGGAGGTGACGAGCGCCTCGCCGACGAGCACCGCGTCGAACCCGGCCGCCGCCAACCGGGACAGGTCCTGCGGTCCCCGGATCCCGGACTCGGCTACCGCCACGACCCCCTCCGGCAGGGCGGAAGCGACCCGCTCGGCCCGGGTGGTGTCGACCTCGAAGGTGACCAGGTCCCGCTGGTTGACCCCGACGAGGGTGGCGCCGGCTGCCAGCGCGACCGCGGCCTCCTCCTCGTCGTGGACCTCGACCAGGGCGTCGATGCCCAGCTGTGCGGCGAGGCCGGCCAGCTCCTCGAGCTCGAGGGGCGAGAGGGCCGCCGCGATCAACAGGACGGCGTCGGCCCCGATGAGCCGAGCGTCGCAGACGTCGGCCGGACCGACGGTGAAATCCTTGCGCAGCACCGGCAGGCGGCTCGCGGCCCGGGCCGCGGACAGGTCGCCGGGCGAGCCGGAGAAGAACTCGACGTCGGTGAGCACCGACAGGCAGGCCGCTCCTCCCGACTCGTAGGCTGCGGCGAGCCCGGCGGGGTCGAGATCGGCGGCGAGCGCCCCCCGGCTCGGGCTGGCCCGCTTGACCTCGGCGATCACCGACACCCCCGGCTCGGCAGCCAGCGCCCTCGCGAAGCCACGGGTGGGAGGAGCGGCGCGGGCCGCGGCGACGAGCCCGTCGAGGTCCCTGTGGTCGGCTGACGCCGCTGCGCGATGGGCGGCCAGTATCCGATCGAGATAGGTGCCCATCGCGCCACCAGCGTACCGGTCGCTGTTTCGCTGGGCACGGGGGACTTCGGTGCGCGAACGCCGCGCTGGTCGACGCGGTCCATCAGGCACTGCGTAAGGCCGACAGCGCCCAAGTGGTGGTCGCCACCGAGGTGTCGGTGAGGGTCCGATTCGAAGACGTCGAGCGGGCCCGCAGACCTGCGGCGCTGCTGCGATCCGCGCTCCCCGTCGAGGTGGTGGCGTGTGTTCGCCGGAGCGTCGATCGACCCCCACGCCGGGGTCGCGGCGGGCTCGGCCGACGTGGCGGTGGCGCCGCCCCTCGAGTGGCAGGCGCCGGAAGCGTTGCAGGCCAGCTGCGGCGTGCCGTCCCGGTCGGAGCGGGCTGACCGCCGGCGGTCAGCCCCGGGCGGGGAGGGCCACCACCTCGACGGGGATGCCGTCGGCGTCGAGCGTCGCACCTGGCTCGACCGCACGGCCGACGTAGCCGA
>JAKABK010000088.1 GCA_021796905.1 Actinomycetes bacterium | reverse complement strand
CTGCGCCCGGTCCCTGGCGTGCAGCTTGGCCATCGTGCGGCTCACGTGGGTCTTGGCGGTGAGGGGGCTCATGTAGAGCTCGCCGGCGATCTCCTCGTTGCTCAGCCCGGCGCCGACCAGGGCGAGAACCTCCCGTTCGCGTTCGGTGAGCGCGGCGAGCCCTGCCGGGTCGACCGCCCGGGCCGGGCTGCGACCCGCGATCCCGGCGATCAGGCGGCGGGTGACGCTCGGCGACAACAAGGCGTCGCCGCGGGCGACGACCCGGATGGCGTTGGCCAGCTCGTCGGGTTCGGTGTCCTTGAGCAGGAACCCGCTGGCCCCGGCCCGCAACGCCTCGAAGACGTACTCGTCGTCCTCGAAGGTGGTGAGGATCAGGACCTTGGTGGCGGCGAGATCTGGGTCCGCCCCGATCCGTCGGGTGGCCTCCAGCCCGTCGACACCGGGCATCCGGATGTCCATCAACACCACGTCGGCGTGCCGGGCGCGGGCCGCTTCGAGCGCTTCGGCCCCGTCGGCGGCCTCCCCGACCACTTCGATGTCGGGGGCCGCCCCGACCAGCACCCGGAACCCGGCGCGCACCAGCGCCTGGTCGTCGGCGAGCAGGACCCGGATCACGCCCGGGCCACCCGGACCGTCACCGGACCGGCCCCGCCACCGGCGTCGGGCGGGCCGGCGGGGCGCTCACGCCCGGGCCACCCGGGAGAGCCGGACCGCCCGGGAAGGTCGGTAGGGTCGGACCGCCCGAGGGGGTCGGACCGCCCGGGAAGATCGGGAAGGTCGGTGGGGTCGGGCCGCTCGAGGGGGTCGGGGGTGCCGAGCGGCAGGCGGGCGCTCACCGCGAACCCACCCCCGGGTCTGGGACCGGCGGCGAGCGACCCGCCGAGCGCCGCGGCACGTTCGCGCATGCCGATCAGCCCGCTGCCGGCCCCGTCCCCCGACCCGGCCCCGGGCCGCCCACCGGAGTCGACCACCTCGACGGCGAGCGCCGTGGGCTCGACTCGCACCTCGACGACGGTGCGCGCCCCGCCGGCGTGGCGGACGACGTTGGTGAGCGACTCCTGCACGATGCGGTACGCGGCGAGCGCCACCTCGGGAGGCAGGTCAGCGAGATCGCCCGAGACGGTGAGGGTCGCCGGGGTGCCTGCCGTGCTCGCCGCGTCGACCAGCGCCCCGATCGCCTGACGGTCGGGTAACGGCACCGCCGGCGACCCGGGACCGTCGCCGTCGCGCAACACCTGGAGGATCGTGCGCAGCTCCCGCAGGCCGTCCCGGCTCGCCCTGCGGATCTCCCGGAGGGCGGCACCGGCGGCTTCGGGGTCGTCGGCGAGGAGCATCCCGGCGGCGGCCGCCTGCACCCCGATCATCGAGATCGAGTGCGCCACGACGTCGTGCAGCTCCCTGGCGATCCGGATCCGCTCGGCGTCGACCTGGCGGCGGGTCTCGTCGTCCCGGGCGCGCTCGGCTCGTGCCGCCCGGTCGGCCTCCGCTGCGAGCCACTGGCGCCGGGCCGCCAGGTAGGCACCGAGGGTGCCGGCGGCGAGCAGCTCCGGCCACATGGTGGCATTCGGTCCTCCCAACCAGCCGAACGGCCCGAGCAGGCCCTCGGTGACCCAGACCGCGCCCGCCCCGGCGAGACCGGCGCCCAAGGCGCGCCAGCGCGGCAGGCGGGCCGCCATGGCGTAGGTGGCGACGAGCATCGGGACCAGCACGGCCCCGTCGATCTGCCCGAACGCCGCCCAGGCGACGGCGGCCGCCGCGGTGACCACGAAGCTCGCGAGCGGGACGGCTTCCCGCCACCCGAGCGCCACGACCGCGGCGACGAGCACCAGGTAGGCGGCCGCTGGCGGCGCCCCCCGCAGGTGCAGCCCGGCGTAGACGTGGGCGGGGTGGGCCTCGAGGTAGGCGCCGACCAGGGTGAGGGCGGCCACGAGGCCCAGGCCGGCGACCTCCCTGCGCCGCCGTCCGCCCACCAGGCCCACCAGATGCTCCATTGGGGGAAGGGTACGCCCGGAGACCGCCTCCGGCGTCGGCCGGCGGGAGGCCGGCGGGTGTGCTCCCTGGGGAGTAGCCGACAGCCCTGGGGGTGCAGCGCGACCGACACCGACCGGCCGATGCGCGACGAGCGGTACGTGCCCGATGCTCACCAGCGGCGTTGCGACCCCCGCTGACGCCTACAACCTGCCAGGAGGCACCCGATGCCGGTCTTCGACCCCACCCCCACCCGCCAGCACCCCCCGACCGGTACCACCCGGTCCCGCCTAGGCCGACGTGCCCTCGCCGCCGTCACCGCCCCGGCCGCCGCCGCCGCCGTCTGGGCGCTCGAGGTGCCCGCCGCCGGGGCACGCCTCGACGTGCACTTCGGACCGTCGATCACCCAGGTGGTCGGGGTCGGCCCGGTGGTCGGGGCCGCCGTGCTCGCCGGTCTCGCGGGTTGGGCGAGCCTCGAGATCCTCGAGCGCCTCTCCACCCGCCCGCGGCGGACCTGGAGCGCCCTCGCCGTCGGCGTCCTGGTCGCGAGCCTCGCCCTGCCGCTCACCACCGCCGCGACCGCGACCGCGATGGCCGCCCTGGTCGGACTGCACCTCGCGGTCGGCGCCGCGGTCATCCCCCAGCTGCGCGCCGACGCCTCCGTCACGTCCGGCGCCGGGACCCGCAGCGCCGGTGCCGAGGGGCGCCGCTGGAGCGGGCTGTCACGCGCCGCCGCCGTGATAGCGGTGGTCGCGGTCGTCGCCGGCGGTGCGCTCGCCGCGTTGACCGGCGCCTCGTCCGCCTCGACCCTCGGGCCGCCCGCCGGCGGACCTTTCGGCCCGCCCGCCGGGTTCGCTCCCGGCGGTTGGGGACCGTTCGGTCACGGCCCCTGGGCCGGTCACGCCGGGCCGGGCTGGGGTCGGGGACCGGCGTGGTCGAAGGACACCGAGGTCTTCCAGGTCGCCTCGACCAGCCCGGACGGGCCCGGTTCGATCATCATCACCGGGGTCGTCGACGCCGGCGGGGTCGAGCACCCCGGGCGGGCGATCGACGGCGCCAGCTTCGCCGGCGGCGGGTTCCGCATCGACCACAGCTCCGGGCACCCCACCAGTCGTTTCGATACCGCCACCTGTGTCGGGACCATCTCCCAGGTCGGCACCTTCGAGGTCATCGACGGCACCGGGCGCTTCGCCCCCCTGACCGGCACCGGCCGCTACAGCTTCCGGGCGACCTACACCACCGCCCGCGACGCCGCCGGCTGCGACCCGGCGAAGATGACCGCCTACATCGAGAACATCTACGGCGTCGTCGGGCTCAGCCCCGCCGTCGCCCACCGCCTCGCCACCACCAGGGCCTGAGGCCCGCAGGGGTGCCGGCCGGCCGGGGTCTGCGGAGGTGCCGGCGGCCGGCCGGGCCCCAGTGCAGGTGCCGGCCGGCGGGGCCTCAGGCGGAGGTGCCTGCCGGCTCGAGGGGGACGGTCGGCTCGTCGGGGACCTCGACCGCGAGGTGCGGCAGTCGACGGTCGAGCCAGCCCGGCAGCCACCAGTTGGCCCGGCCGACCAGGTGCATCACCGCCGGGACCAGCACGGTGCGCACGACGAAGGCGTCGATTGCGATCGCCGCGGCGAGACCGACACCGAACTGCTCGATGATCACGCTGCCGCCGAGCAGGAACGACAGGAACACGAGGATCATGATGCAGGCCGCGGCGGTGATCACCCGGCCGGTCTCGGCCTGGCCGAGGCTCACCGCCCGGGCGTTGTCCTCCGTGGAGCGCCACTCCTCGTACATGCGCGAGACGAGGAACACCTCGTAGTCCATCGACAGTCCGAACAGGATCGAGAACATGATCACCGGCACGAACACCTCTACCGGTACCGTCCCGGGGAACCCGAGCAGCGGCCCGCCCCATCCCCATTCGAACACCGCGGTCATCACCCCGAGCGCGGCGGCGACCGACAGCAGGTTCATGATCGACGCGACGAGCGGGATCAAGACGCTGCGGAACACGAGCATCAAGAGGATGAAGGCGAGCACGACGACGACCGCGACGAACTGCGGCAGCTTGGCAGAAAGGATGTGGGCGAAATCGGTCTGCTCGGCGGTGGCCCCGCCGACGAGCACACGCAGGCCGCTGCCGGCCTCGGCGGGGGGCACGACCTTGGTGCGCAGGTCGTGCAGGAGGGTCCCGGTGGCCGCCGACTGGGGGGAGGAGGTCGGGTAGAGCACTGCGATAGCGGCCTTGCCGTCGGGGCTCACGACCGGGTGGGGGGCGACGTGGACCACCCCCGGCTGGCGGGAGACCTCGTCGGCGACCCGGGTGAAGGCGGCGACCTGCGCGGGCGAGTCGACGTTCGCGACGAGCTGGAGCGGACCGTTGAACCCGGGCCCGAAACCCTCGGCGAGCAGGTCGTAGGCGATCCTCGTGGTGGAGCCGACCGGGTCGGTGCCGGCGTCGTCGAGGCCGAGGCGCAGGTGCAGGAACGGGATCCCGACGACGACCACCACCGCCAGCGCGGCCAGCGCCGGGAGCACCGGACGCCCCTGCAGGCTGCGCGACCAGCGGTACCACCAGCCGCCGACGACCTGCTCGGGCAGCGGTCCGGACTCCTCGAGACGGTGCCGCTCCCGGCGGCTGAGCACCCGCCGCCCGAAGAAGCCGAGCAGCGCCGGCAGGAGGGTGAGCGAGGCGAGCATGGTGAGCGCCACGGTCACCGTCGCCGAGATCGCCACCCCGTAGAGGAACGACACGCCGAGCACGAACTGGCCGAGCAGGGCGATGCAGACGGTGATGCCGGCGAAGAACACCGCCCGCCCGGCGGTGTTGACCGCGTTCGCGGCGGCTTCCTCGAAGCCCTTGCCGGCCCGCAGCGCGTTGCGGTGGCGGGTGATGATGAACAGCGCGTAGTCGACGCCGACACCGAGACCGATCAGCACCCCGAGGATCGGGGCGAAGCTGGCGATGCTGATCACGTGGCTGAGCAGGGTGGTGAGCGAGTACCCGGTCCCGATCGCGACGAGCGCGGTGACGAGCGGGACCAGGGCGGCGAACAGCGCCCCGAAGACCAGGCCGAGGACGATCAGGGCGAACAGGATCCCGAGCGGGGTGCCGTTGGACCCCTCCTTGACGGTGGTCGACTCGATCGCCTGGCCGCCGAGGCCGACCTGCAGGCCCGGTCGGCGGATCGCCTCGGCGGTCGTGACGACCTTCTCGACCGCGGCTCTCGGGAGGTTGGTGGCCTGGGCGTCGAAGGTGACGGTGGCGAAGCCGATCGTGCCCGAATGGCTGATCTGGTCCGGGGCGGCGTAGGGGCTGACCACCGAGACGACGGTCGGGAGCTTGGAGACCCGGGTGAGCATCGCGGCGATCACCGGTCGGTCGGCCCCGGTCAGCTTGCCGTCGGTGGTGTGGACCACGATCTGGTCGACGTCGCCCGCCGCCTGGCGGAAGTGGTGCTGGAGGATGGTGAGCGCCTGCTCGGAAGGGGTGTTCGGTAGGCTGAACTTGTTGGAGTAGGCCGACTTGGCGAGGGCGGCGGCGCCCCCGGAGGCCACCAGGGCGATCAGCCAGACGGCGAGGACGGTACGTCGGTGCCGGAAGCACCAGCGGGCGAGAGCAGACATCTGGGGTCTCCGCAGTAGGGATCGGGCACTGACCGATCGGTCGGTAAGATGTTACCGGAGCTCTTGGAGAAAGACGCAGCGATGACCGAGGGGACCAACCCGGGCGAGGACAGGTCTGCCGACGAGCACGACCACGCCGGTCGGCGCACCCGGGAGCGGATCCTCGCCGCGGCCCTGGCGCTGTTCGCCCGCCAGGGGTACGCCGGCAGCTCGGTGCGTGACATCGCCGAGGCCGTCGGGGTGACCAAGGCGGCGCTGTACTACCACTTCCGTTCCAAGGAGGAGATCCTCGACGCCCTCACCGAGCCGATCGTCGCCGAGCTCGAGGCGCTCGTCGCCCGGGCCGAGGCCCGCCCCGCCCCGCCGGCGGCGGAGCTGCTCGGCACGCTGGTCGACATCCTCTCCCGGCGGGCGGCGCTGATCCGGGCGCTGACGGAGGACCCGAGCGCCCCCCGCCACCTCCACCGCCCCGAGCTGCACCGGGCCCTGTCGGCTGCTCTCGCGGCCGGGCCCGGACGACCCGGTGACCTGCGGGCCTGGGCGGCGATCGGCGCAGCCCAGCTGGCCGGGTTCGTGACGGTCAAGGGGCGTGCCGCCGGGGCCGGCACCCCCCCCGACGAGCAGGCCGCCGAGGCGCTGCTGCGCGGCGACCGCCACCTCCTCGGGGTCTCCGAACGCGAGGAGATCGTCGCCGCCGCCCTGCGCGCCCTCGGGCCGGTCTGAGGCGCCGGGCCGGCCGGAGTCGGGCCGGACGGAGCCGGGCGACCCCCCGGATGCCCACCGTCGCCGATGGGGGCGAGCCCGTCGCGAAGCTGCGGACGGCCAATCGCAGACTGCCCGGGCCGCGCCCACGCCCGAGGGACCGCCCCCCACATTGGGGTAGGATTCGAGTCAATCCAACGGTGGGATAGCCGGTCGTCGATGGCCAAGGTGAAGATCTCAGCCACAGTCGACCCGGCGCGTCTCGAGCGGGCGAAGGAGCTGACCGGGCTCAGGGGCGTCTCGGAGGTCCTCGAGCGGGGACTGACGGCGCTCATCGAAGACGAGCTGGAACGACTCCACGCGGATGGTTACTCGCGCTTGCCCCAGGCCGACGAGACGGTGGGGTCCGTCGACCCGGAGGTGTGGTCCGACCTGCCCTGGGACGAGGAATGAGCGCGAGCGCGCCTCAACCCGAGCGAGGTGATGTCTGGCTCGCCGACGTCCCCGGCGACAAGCGACGACCGGTGGTCGTGGTCACCAGGAGCTCGGTCCTGCCGCGGCTGACCACGGTCCTGGTGGCCCCGGTGACCACCCGGGTGAGGCAGATCCCCACCGAGGTCCCACTGGGTCCGGCCCAGGGCTTCCCTCGGGCCTGCGTGGCGAACTTCGACAACATCCTGCCGCTCCCGAAGCACAGCCTCGTCCGCCACGTCGGCCGGCTCGGGGCGCCGGAGCTGAGCCGTGCCTGCGCCGCGGCACGCTTCGCCATCGGATGTTGACCACGGTCGGCCGTCGAACCGAACCGGCCGGCGCTGTACCGATCCGGCCACCCCCACGTCGCGCCCGGCGCGGACCGTCGCGTCGCCTGCGGGCACCGGGTCCCCGGCCCCGGGTCGACGACCCGGAGCGGCCCGCGACAGGGA
>JAKABK010000087.1 GCA_021796905.1 Actinomycetes bacterium | reverse complement strand
AGCGGGGTCGTGCGGATCGTCAAGGACCTGGACATCGATCTCTCGGGCCGCCACGTGCTGATCGTGGAGGACATCGTCGACTCCGGGCTCACCTTGTCGTTCCTGCGCCGCAACCTCCTGGCCCGTCACCCCGCCTCGCTCTCGGTGTGCGCGCTGCTGGTCAAAGACGGTCTCCAGGCGGCCCCCCTCGACCTCTCCTACGAGGGGTTCCGGATCCCCCCGGAGTTCGTGGTCGGCTACGGGTTGGACGTCGCCGAGCGCTACCGCAACCTCCCTTTCATCTGCGAGTACCTGGAGGACCGGGCCCCGGGGGCGCAGACATGACCGCCGAGGGTCAGGAGGGTGCCCCCTCGGAGGGGGTGGTCGACATCCCGCGGATCTCGGCGGCGGTGAGGGAGATCCTGGCCGCGATCGGCGAGGACCCCGACCGCGACGGCCTGGTCGAGACCCCGGCCCGGGTGGCGCGCATGTACGCCGAGGTCTTCGCCGGTCTCGGTGAGGACCCAGCCCGCCACCTGAGCGTCACCTTCGAGGCCCACCACGACGAGATGGTGATGGTGAAGGACATCCCCGTCTACAGCATGTGCGAGCACCACCTGCTGCCGTGGCACGGTCTGGCGCACGTGGCCTACATCCCCAACTCCGACGGTCGGATCACCGGCCTGTCGAAGCTCGCCCGGCTGGTCGAGGGTTACGCCCGACGCCCGCAGGTCCAAGAGCGGCTCACCAGCCAGGTCGCCGACGCCGTCGAGGTGACGCTGGCGCCGGCGGCGGTGCTGGTGGTCGTCGAAGCCGAGCACCTGTGCATGTCGATGCGCGGGGTGCGCAAGCCCGGTTCGCGTACCGTCACCTCCGCAGTTCGAGGTCTGTTCCGGCGCAACGCCGCGACCCGCAGCGAGGCGATGAGCTTCATAAACCGCGGTTCTTGACCCGGCCGGCGGTCGGCTGCTCCTGCCGGCGGCGCCGGGTACCCTTGGCGCGGTGAGCCTGGTGATGGGGGTCCTCAACGTGACGCCGGACTCCTTCTCCGACGGGGGCCTCTGGCTCGACCCCGACCGGGCGGTCGAGCACGGATTGGCGTTGGTCGCCGAGGGCGCCGACGTGGTCGACGTCGGCGGCGAGTCGACCCGACCCGGCGCGGCGGAGGTGCCGGTCGCCGAGGAGCTGCGCCGGGTGGTCCCGGTGGTCTCCGCCCTCGCCCCCCACGTCCGGGTATCGGTCGACACCCGCAAGGCGGCGGTCGCCGAAGCTGCCGTCGACGCCGGGGCCACGATCGTCAACGACGTGTCGGCAACGCTCTGGCCGGTGGCCGCCGCTGCCGGTGTCGGTTGGGTGGCGATGCACCTGCCGGCCGACCCGTCGGTGATGGCCGAGCACGCCGAGCACTACCGCGGCGACGTGGTCGCCGATGTCGTCTCCCACCTGGTGTCGCGGGCCGAGCGGGCCAGGGACGCCGGGGTCGGAGAGATCTGGATCGACCCGGGGATCGGTTTCGGCAAGACCGCGCGGCACAACCTGAGCCTGCTGCGCCACCTCGACGTGCTGGTCGCGACCGGCTGGCCGGTCGCGGTGGGCACCAGCCGCAAACGTTTCCTCGGTCCGCTGTCGTCGCCGCCGGGGGAGGAGCCGGCCCCGCCCTCGGACCGCCTCGAGGCTTCGGTCGCGACGGCGGCGTGGGCGGTGGTCAGGGGAGCGGCGATGGTGCGGGCCCACGACGTCGCCCCCACCGTCTGGGCCGTACGTCTCGCCAAACGCACCGCATGCCCCCACGAGCACGCCGTCGCCGGAGGTGACCGGAGGTGACCGGCAAGTGGGCCCAGGGGATCCCACCCCGCTTCTTCGAGTGGATCATCAAGGGCCACCTCGCGGTGAGCGAGCGGCCCGGGGGCTACGCCCGCACCCACCGAAAGGTCCGGCGCCACGAGGAGCTCGTCTGGTTGCAGAACGAGGGCTTCACCCGGATCGTCTCCCTGCTCCCCTCCCCCCACAACCTCCACTCCTACGACGAGCACGAGATCCCCGCCACCCACCTTCCCTTCGGCCCCCACGACGACCCCGCCGTAGTCCTCCCCGGTCTCTACGTGTCCATGAAGGGCTGGATCACTTCGGGCGAGCGGGTGCTGTTGCACCAAGAGGAGCTCGGTGACCGGCTGATGGGTGTCGTCGCCGGCTACCTGCGCTGGTCCGAGATGATCACCTCCAGTGCCCAGGCGATCGAGGTGGTGGAGAGGATCCTCCACCGCCAGATGGGCTCGGAGGGGCGGCTGCTCGTGACCGCGGCGGCGGGAATGGTCGGGAACCCGGCTCCGTTGCTCGGATCCTGACCCCGATGAGCGGAGCAGGCGGCGACCGCGTCGAGCTGCGCGGCCTGCGGGCCCTCGGCACCCACGGAGCCCTCCCCGAGGAGCGCGTGCGGGCCCAACCCTTCGAGCTGGACCTCGACCTGTTCGTCGACCTGCGCCCCGCGGGCCGCTCCGACCGGCTCGACGACACCGTCGACTACGCGGCGTTCGCCGCGGCGGCGGTTGCCGTCGTGGAGGGACCCCACGCCGAGCTGATCGAGACCCTCGCCGAGCGGGTCGCCGCCGCGGTGCTCGCCGCCGCCGGTGAGCGGGCGACGGCGGTGACGGTCACGGTCCGCAAGCTGCGCCCACCGGTCGCGCTGTCCCTCGGGTCGGCGGCGGTCAGGGTCACCCGCCAGGCGGAGGAGGGGCGATGAGCGGTTCCCCGACGCCCCGGCGGGCCTACCTGGCCCTGGGCTCCAACCTCGGTGACCGCTGGGCCCACCTGGCCGGGGCGGTCGCCTCCCTGCCCGATGTGGTGGCAACCTCCCCGGTGTACGAGACCGACCCTGTCGGCGGTCCCGCCGGCCAGGGTGCCTTCTTGAACGCGGTGGTGGAGCTGCGCACCCGCCTCGGCCCCTACGACCTGCTCGGCGCGGCCCGCCGCGCCGAGCAGACCGCCGGCCGGGTCCGCCTGGAGCGGTGGGGGGCGAGGACCCTCGACGTAGACGTGCTCCTGGTCGGCGACGAAGTGCTGGACCGACCCCCGGAGCTGGTGGTGCCCCACCCGAGGATGTGGGAACGGCCGTTCGTGCTGGCCCCGCTGCGCGACGTCGCCCCAGAGCTGGTGGCGGGGCGCCCCGGTGCTGCGGAGACCCTCGAGGCCGCGCTCGCCGCCGGCAGCGTCCGTCCCGTCGGTCGCTTGGACGACGACAGCGGGCGGCGGTGTTGAGCGCGACGGTCCTCACCCGCCGCGACGAGCTGGTCGCCGCCCTCGACGCCGCGCGCGAGCGCGGGGCCCGGGTCGGTTTGGTCCCGACGATGGGCGCTCTGCACGGTGGCCACCTGTCGCTGGTGCGTCGGGCGGCGGCGGAGAACACGACCGTGGCGGTGACGGTGTACGTGAACCCGCTCCAGTTCGGCGACCCCGGGGACCTGGAGCGCTACCCGCGGGACCTCGACCGGGACGTCGAGATGGCGTCGGCTGCCGGCGCCGACCTGGTGTTCGCCCCGGAGGCCGAGCAGATGTGGCCCGAGCCGCCGGCGACGAGCGTGCATGTCACCGGGCTCAGCGAACGCTGGGAGGGTGAGGTCCGCCCCGGGCACTTCGACGGGGTGGCCACCATCGTCACGAAGCTCCTCGGTCTCGCCGGGCGCTGCCTGGCCTACTTCGGCGAGAAGGACTTCCAGCAGCTCGCCGTCGTCCGCCGTCTCGTGACCGACCTCTCCCTCCCGGTCGGGATCGTCGGCTGCCCCGTCGTCCGCTACCCCGACGGTCTCGCTCTCTCCAGCCGCAACGCCCACCTCTCCGCCGAGGAGCGCGCCGTCGCCCCCCGGTTGTACGCGGCGCTTCTCGCCGGGCGACGCGCGGTGGAGGACGACGCCGTGACCGACCCCGGGGAAGTGGACGGAGCCATGGCTGCGGTGCTGGCGTCCGAGCCCCGTTTCTCCACCGACTACGCCGCGGTCGTGCGACCCGACGACCTGAGCCCGGCCGCGGTCGTCGCAGGCCAGGTGCGCCTGCTGGCCGCGGTGAGGCTCGGCGACGTCCGCCTCGTCGACAACCTCCCGGCGACCTCCCCGCACCCGGAGGCGGCCCGCTCCCGAAGCGAGGACGGCTAGGTGCTGCTCACCGTCGACGTCGGCAACACCCAGACCGTGCTCGGACTGTTCGGCGCGGGCGACGGCCCGGCCGGGAGCGGGACCGAGCTGGCCCACACCTGGCGGGTGGCGACCGTGGCGAGCCGGACCGCCGACGAGCTGGCCCTGCAGCTCGCCGAGCTGTTCGGTCTGCACGGCCTCGACGTGCGAGAAGCGGTGACCGGGATCGCGGTGGCGTCGGTCGTGCCGCGCCTGCGCGCCGCGCTGCGGGAGATGACCGACCGCTGGTACCGGGTGCCGACGGTGATCGTCGAGCCGGGCGTGCGGACCGGGATGCCGATCCACTACGACAACCCTCGGGAGGTCGGCGCCGACCGGATCGCCGACGCGGTCGCCGCCTTCGACCGTTACGGCGGACCGACGATCGTCGTCGACTTCGGCACCGCCACCACCTTCGAGGTGGTCTCGGCGGGAGGGGAGTACCTCGGCGGGGTGATCCTCCCGGGGATCGAGATCTCGATGGAGGCACTGTTCTCCAAAGCGGCGCTCCTGCCGAGGGTTGAGCTGGTGGAGCCTTCGAGCGTGCTCGCCAAGAACACCGTCGAATCGGTCCAGTCGGGGGCGATCTACGGTTTCGCCGCGCAGGTCGACGGATTGTGCCGGCGCTTGCAGGAGGAGGTCGGTCCGGCGACGGTGGTGGCGACCGGCGGGCTCGCCAGCCTGATCGGTCCGGTGTCGACCGCGGTCGACCACCACGAGCCGTGGCTGACACTCGAGGGACTGCGGATCATCTTCGGGAGGAACCGGCCGGCGGGTTGACCCCCCTGGGAGCCGGCCGGTGCCGCCGGTTCCGGTGCCGCCGGTTCCGCGCCGGTCCACCCCGCTGCGGCTCGGGCCATGCGGCTCGCCATGGAGGAGGTCACCGGCGGCGTCCCCTGGTGTCGCTGTCGAGCGTTTCGGTAGCTCCCCCAGGCACGCTCCCAGCACGCCCAACGCCACTACCCGCCGGCCCCGTCTCCGGGCCCCACCCCGGCGGCCCCTCACCCCGGCCGGGGTCTTTGCGGGCGCCCCGGCGGTCGGCAAACATCGGGTCCCCATGACCGAGCGCCCCCGGCCCGCCGTCCCCTACCGCTTCGAGCGGACCGCGAGCACCGCCGAGGTGCGCGCCGCCCACCCCGAGGTCCCCCCTGGGACCGGGACCGGGGAGGTGGTGTCGGTCGCCGGCCGGCTGATGCTGCGCCGGGAGCAGGGCAGGATCGCGTTCGGGGAGCTGCGCGACTCCTCGGGACGGGTCCAGCTCTTCGCCGGCGCCGCTTGGACCGAGGACTTCGCCGGCTTCGTCGACCTCGACCTCGGCGACTGGATCGGCGCCACCGGGGAGGTGGTCGCCACCCGCACCGGCGAGCTGTCGGTCAAGGTCGACCGCTGGGTGCTGCTCGCCGAGGCCCGTCGCAGCTTCGGCGACAAGTGGCACGGCATCTCCGACCCTGACCACCGCTACCGCCAGCGTTACGCCGACCTGTGGGCCAACGAGGGTTCGCGTGACACCTTCCTCGCCCGCAGCCGAATGGTGTCGCTGACCCGGCGTTTCATGGAGGGCCGGGGTTTCGTCGAGGTCGAGACCCCGGTGCTGCACACCCTGGCGGGTGGGGCGAGCGCCAAGCCGTTCGTGACCCACCACAACGCCCTGGACATGGAGATGTACCTGCGGATCGCCCTCGAGCTGCACCTCAAGCGGCTCGTCGTCGGCGGCATCGAGTCGGTCTTCGAGATCGGGCGGGTGTTCCGCAACGAGGGTCTCTCGCCGCGCCACAACCCCGAGTTCACCATGCTCGAGGCCTACCAGGCCTACGCCGACTACCACGACATGATGGAGCTGGTCGAGCAGCTCGTCGCCCACTTGGCGCGCGAGATGCTCGGTACCACCACCCTCACCTACGCCGGCCGGCCGCTCGACCTCACCCCCCCCTGGCGGCGGGCGACGATGTTCGAGCTGATCGCAGAGCACGCCGGGGTGGAAGTCGACCTCGGCACGCCGCCCGCCGAGCTGGCCCGCCTCGCCGCCGGCTTCGACGTGCCCGTCGAGGAGCACTGGGGGCCGGGCAAGCTGATCGTGGAGATCTACGAGAAGACCACCGAGCCGGCGCTGTGGGGGCCGGTGCTCGTCATGGACTACCCGAAGGAGGTGTCCCCCCTCGCCCGGGACCATCGTCGCAGCCCCGGCCTGGTCGAGCGCTTCGAGGCGATCGTCGCCGGTCGGGAGCTGTGCAACGCCTTCTCCGAGCTGGGAGACCCCGACGAGCAGCGTCGCACCTTCGAGGACCAGGCCCGGGCCAAGGCGGCCGGCGACGAGGAGGCGATGGTCGTCGACGAGGACTACCTCCGGGCCCTCGACTACGGGCTGCCCCCCACCGGTGGCGTCGGGATCGGGATCGACCGCCTCGCCATGCTCCTCACCGGGGCGGAGACGATCCGGGACGTGATCTTGTTCCCTACCCTGCGACCCGAACAGGGCTGAGCACCCTTCGCGAGAGGCGTCGGGGAAAGGGCAGCCGCGAACCCCGGCCACCTCGCCGGAGCCCTTTCCCCCTCACCCGGTGGACCGGCCCCCCGGCAGACGGTTCCCCCGGCAGACGGGCGATCAGCTCAGGTCGAGATGGTCGAAGAGGGAGGCGCCGAGCCCGGCGAGCCCGTCGAGCGCCGCCTCGGGCGTGCCCCCGACCCGTAGGGGCGCCAGGGCGTCGGCGGCCCGGGCCGCCCAGCGTCGCCCTTCGACGGTGACGCTCGCCACGGCGTCGGTCGACAGGATCAGGTCCCGTGCCTTGTCGCGCGTCGGCGGGTCGAGGGGCCGGCCGAGCAGGCAGCGCAGGTCGTCGCCCACCCCGGGCCGGGCGAGGGTGCGGATCACCGGGAGGGTGTAGGTGCCCTCGACCATGTCGTGGCCGGCGGGCTTGCCGAGCAGGTCCTCGGTGCCGACCAGGTCGCGGATGTCGTCCCAGATCTGGAACGCCACCCCGAGCGCTCGGCCGTAGCCGGTCAGGGCGTCCACCTGGTCGCGGGGCAGCCCGGCGACCAGGCCGCCGATCCGGCAGCTCGCCGCGAACAGCGAAGCGGTCTTGCCGTCCACCGCC
>JAKABK010000086.1 GCA_021796905.1 Actinomycetes bacterium | reverse complement strand
GGTGGTAGGGAGAGGTGCGAGAGCGGCCGAATCGGACTCACTGCTAATGAGTTGACCTGGGAGACCGGGTCCGGGGGTTCAAATCCCCCCCTCTCCGCTCCGGCTACCCGGCGGACACCATCGCCTGCTCCGGTCCGAGGGTGGCGAGCTCGGCGGCGATCCGCCCGGCGCGCCAGCCGGCTTCGTTGGACGCCGAGGGACCGTGGCCGTAGTGGACGTGGGGGAAGGCGCCGTTCATCGCCTCGTTCACCTCGGCGTCGCGGGAGGCGAGCACCGGGGTGAGGTCGAGGTGCAGGTCCTCCGAGGCCTGCTGGCGGGCCTGCCAGGCGGCCATCTCGAGGCGTTGGCCGATCCGGTTGGCGTAGGCCAGCAGGAACGACTGGCGGAAGGACCTCGTCCTCGACCGCCCGGACCCGTCGGTCACCGAGCCCTTCGCCAGCATGGCCCGGCTGGCCTGGACGAGCAGGGAGGTGAACAGCACCTCGATGGCTTCGAGGTCCTTGGCGAAACCGACGACCGCCATCATCGCGTAGCGGTCGTACCAGACGCAGCGGGCGTCGTTGGCCTTGGCCACCACCCCGAGCAGTACCGACTTGGCCTCGGCGTAGGGGTCGTCGACGGCTACGCGACGGATCTCCGGCCGCTCTCCGCGCGGTGCCCGGCTCCGGGCGACGGCGTCCTCGATCGAGTGGCGGGCCATCAGTTCCTGGGCCTTGGCGGCGAGCGCCTCGGCCTCCGCGGCGAACTGCGTCGACTCTGCCTTGGCGAGCAGGGCCCGCACCTTCGCCAGCACCGGGTCGTCGGGGTGCCCGCCACGCCCGACCAGGGCGGCGTCGCGCCACTCCGCCGGCCGGGGGATCAGCGCCTCGATCCTCCCGAGGTCCACCACCTCGCCGAGGGTCTCCATGACCAGGCGAAGTCCGTCCTCCAGCGCTCCGCTGGCGCGGAGCGCGACCCCGAGCCAGTCAGCCCCACCGGAACGGTCTGCGGGCACCCCGAGCTCGTCGAGCTGCTCGGACCAGACCGCCGGCATCGCGGCGCCAGCGGCGTCCGCCCAGCAGTCAGCCGCCGCGAGCGCCGACACGAGCAGCGCGACGTGCGGCTCGCGACGCCGTCGGCGGACCTGGCGGGCGACCTCGACCGGCTGCCAGCCGCCGCCCCAGAGGGCGCGGAGCACCCGGGCGACGGTCTCCGCCGCGATGGAGGTCACCGGTACCCCGTCGGCGGCGAGAGCTGCCAGCCGGGCGGCGAGCCGGTCGACCTCGGGCTCGTCGCGGGCCGCGGCCGCCCGGGCACCACCGACGACCGCGAGCTCGGCGGTGAAACGCAGCGAGGCCCCGTCGCCGAAGGAGCCCTCGTAGCCCGCATGTGGGGCGCCGTGGCCCCGGTTGTCCCGGCGCTTCTTGGCAGCCCGGCGCTCCTGGTTCCTGCGACCCATCGGTCCCTCCTCAAGGGTTGGCCGGGACAGTCTGACGCGGGGATCGGACAGGGACGGGGATCTCGCCCGTGGCATGATCTGGGGTCCCGTGCCGTCCGCCGCTCCCGCCCTGCCATGACCCGCTCGGTCCGCCTACGACGCTGGCAGAAGACCGCCCTGGAGCGCTTCGCCGCCCATCCCCACCCCGACTTCCTTGCCGTCGCCACCCCCGGTGCCGGCAAGACCACCTTCGCGCTGACGGCCGCGGTGAACCGCCTGGCCGCCCCCGACGGTCCCCGCCGGATGGTGGTGGTCGCCCCGACCGCCCACCTGAAGCGCCAGTGGACCGAGGCGGCGACCCGCTTCGGGGTCCACCTCGACGACCAGTGGTCCGCCGGCGAGCCCCTCCCCTCCGACATGCACGGGATCGTGACCACCTACCAGCAGGTGGCGGTGACCGCCCCGGCGCTGGCGGTGGCGGCCCGGGGTTCGATGGTCGTCTTCGACGAGATCCACCACGCCGGCGACGAACGGGCCTGGGGGGAGACGGTGCGGACCGCCTTCGCCGGCGCAACCTGCCGGCTGTCGCTGTCGGGGACGCCGTTTCGCTCCGATACCCGCAGCATCCCGTTCCTCCGCTACGAGGCGGACGAGGCGAGACCCGACTTCGAGTACGCGTACGGGGATGCGTTACGCGACGGCCGAGTGGTGCGTCCGGTCTACTTTCCCCGGACCAACGGTCACATGGAGTGGAGCGCCCCGGACGGCTCCAGCTGGTCGGCCGGCTTCGACGACCCCCTGACCACCCTGCGGGCCAACCAGCGGCTGCGGACCGCCCTGTCGCTCGAGGGGGACTGGCTCCCGGAGGTGCTGCGGGCCGCGCACGACCGTCTCTGCGAGGTCCGCCGCAGCCATCCCGACGCCGGCGGCCTGGTGGTCGCCAGCGACCAGGACCATGCCCGGGGGATCGCCGACGCGCTGGCATGGAGGCACGGGGCGCGGGCGGTGGTGGCCGTCTCCGACGACGCCGACGCGTCGGAGCGCATCGCCGCCTTCGCCGCCTCCGACGACCCGTGGCTGGTGGCGGTGCGGATGGTCTCCGAGGGCGTCGACATCCCCCGCCTGCGGGTCGGGGTGTACGCCACCACCACCACCACCGAGCTGTTCTTCCGCCAGGCGGTCGGGCGACTGGTGCGCTGGACGCCGGGCGTTCCGGGGCAACGCTCGTACCTGTACATCCCCGACGACGCCCGGCTGCGGGGCTGGGCTCAGCGGATCGCCGAGGTGCGCCGCCACAGCCTGCGGCGCGACACCCGGGAACGCCCCGAGGCCGACCCGGCCCAGCTCGACGCGCTCCGGGACGAACCGGCACGCGACGGTGAGCAGCTGTCGCTGTTCGCGGTGATCTCGGCGGTCGCGACCGATGTCGACGACCCCACCGGCGGGCCGCCCGGCGGGTCCGACGGCGAGCCCGACGACGGAGCCGTCGACGACGACACCGACAGCGAGGACACCGACAGCGAGGAGCTGCTGCTCACCTTGCCGAGCCTGGCCGGGCCCCGGGCCGTCGGCGCCCGAGGTGCGGCGTTCGGCGGAGCCGGCCACCTCGACGGGAGAGGGGTGCTGCCCACCAGGCGGGAGCACAAGGCCCGCCTGCGGGACGCCAACGCCCGCGTCGCCCGGGACATCGCCCGGCGCACCGGCTGGTCCCACGCCCAGGTCAACGCCGAGCTGAACCGTCTCGCCGGGGTCCGCCGGATCCCCGAGGCGACCGTCGAGCAGCTCCAGCGTCGCTTGCGCCAGGCCGAGGCGTGGTGCTCCCGGACCTGAGCACCCCGGGTCGGGGCGGGATCGCCGGCGGGTCGGGGGAACGGACCGGACGGGAGGCCCTTCAGCCCGGGGCGGACCGGTTGACCAACCAAACCCGGGCCTGGTCCCTGGGTCGCACCACGACGCGGTCGATGTCGACGTGCGCCGGCCGGCTCGCGACGAACGCCACCACCTCCGCGACGTCAGCGGCGCCGAGCGGGGTCATGCCCCGGTAGGTGGCGGCCGCCCGTTCGGCGTCCCCGTCGAATCTCACGAGCGAGAACTCCGTCTCGACCATCCCCGGGTCGATCTCGCTGACCCGCAACGGCCGCCCGACGTGCTCGATACGCAAGACGTCGGCGAGGGCGGAGGCGGCCGCCTTGGCGGCGTTGTAGCCGGCCCCGCCGGCGTAGGGCTCGAACGCGGCGACCGAACCGATGAGCACCACCTGGCCGTCGCCGGAGGCGAGCAGCGCCGGCAGCAACGCCCGGGTGACCCGCAGTACGCCGAGGACATTGGTGTCGTACATGGTCCGCCAGCGGCCCTCGTCGGCACCGGCGACCGGGTCGAGGCCGAGGGCACCGCCGGCGCAGTGGACCACCAGCCGGCACTCGGGAACCTGCCGGGAAAAGGCCTCCACCGAGGCGGGATCGGTCACGTCGAGGGGAAGGGCCGTCGCGGCGCCCGGGCCGAGCCCGGAAGCGAGGTCGACCAGACGTTCCAGGCGTCGGGCCCCGACCACTACGTGCCAGCCGGCTGCGGCGAGCGCCCGGGCGCTGGCGGCCCCGATCCCGCTGGAGGCTCCGGTCACGACGGCTACGGGCAGCTCGGGCACGCCGGCGAAGTTACCCGAGCCGGCCCCGCCCGACGCCGATCGGGGGTCCGGACCACGGGCCCGGGCCCCGGATGCCGCCGTGCCACCCGACCCCCGGCCACCCCGGCCCGGTGCGGTGACCGCCGGCGCCGGGCGCGACCTCGCCGCGCTCGGCGCTACCCTGCGAGGGGGTGGCCGAGCTGCTCATCGACGGACCGGACCTGGTGCTGAGCATGGGCCTCGGGGAACGGCTGTGCAGCTTCCGGGTCCGGGACCTGCGGGTGCCGCTCTCGTCGGTGCGGCGGGTGCGGGTCCCGCTGAGCCCTTGGATCGTGCTGCGCGGCTGGCGCTCGGCCGGTATCGCCGTCCCGGGATGGGTGGCGCTCGGAACCCGCCGGCACGGCAGCGGGTGGGACTTCTCGCTCGTGCACGGCAGCGGGCCGGCGGTGGTGATCGAGCTCAACGGTCAGCGTTTCGGGGAGATCGTGGTCAGCGTCCCCGACGCCGAGGCAGCCGGCGCGCTGGTCGCGACCGCCGCGGGCATCGCCTTCGACCCCACCCCCGACCGCGGGCCGCTCGGCCCGCCGGGGTGAGGACCTGAGCGACGGGCCCGGCCGGTCCGCCCCGGTCGGCCTCAGCCGGCCCGGGGGTACCCCCGCTCGCCGTAGTGACCGTCCCCGGTGGCGGTCTCGTCGCAGTCGAGGTCGTCAGGCTCTCCGGCGAACCCGACCTCCTGGTCAGACTGCCGCCCGTCGGGCTGCCGGTCGGTTCCGGCAGGGACCGCCACCACACCTTCCGTGCCGACCAGGTCGTCGGTCGACGACAGCGGGATCCGCTCGACGGCCCGGGAGATCGACTGCTGGAGGGACCGGAGGCTGGCGACGACGTCGTCCCTGCGGGTGGTGAGCTCGATCAGCTCCGACTCGTGGCGACGCCTGAGAAGAGCGAACTCCTCCGCCATCTGCGCCTGGTCGGCCTGGGTGGCAGCGATCACCTCCTGCGCCCACCCCTCGATCTGCGCCTGGCGTCGACGGGCCCGCGACTCGGCCTCGTTCAGGATCGCCGAGGCCCTGGCCTTGGCCTCGGCCTCGGCGCGCTGCAACTGCTCCTCGGCGGCCCGCTGCGACTCCTCCCGCACCTCCCTGGCTTCGGCGAGCTCGGTAGTCGCCTCCCGACGCAGGTCCTCCGCCTCCTCGCGCGCCTGGGCGAGTAGCTGGTCCGCACGGCTCTCGGCCTGGGCGAGCGTCTCGGTCGCTCCGGCCTCCGCCTCGCTCAGGATGAGGGTGATCCGCTCACCGATCGCCCGCACCGTGTGCGGCGTCTCGGTCCGGATCGCGTCCTCCAGCTCTCGGACCCTGGCGGCCAGGCGCTGGACCTCGCTGTCGAGGTCCCGGTTCCGCTGCCGGTGGGCCATCAGCTCCCCGTCTGCGTCGGTCGCGTGGGCGGCGAGCGATTCCAGGTACTCGTCGACCTCGTCCTTGTCGTACCCACGCAGCGAAACGGTGAAGCGTGGCGTGAGATCGGTGACCATCGGAGCACCTCGCGGGTCGAGTCTGCGCGCCTCGCGGCGCGACACGGACTGAGCCCACCGGTCTCCCGGTCCCCGCCAGCATTGTTGTCGATGCAAGCGGCCGAAGCAAGTACCGGGGGCGGCGGCGCTCGGTAGCGTTGTGACCATGACGACCGCACCGCCCCGGCGTGCAGCTTTCCGCAGCTTCGAGGAGTCGACCGCCGAGGACTGGGGGATCATCGCTCCTCAGCTGGCGGTGACCCAGGCCTCGGTCCCCGACCACGTGCTCGAGCAGCTCGCCTACCTCCGCAACGACCACGGGGGCTTCCCGGTCGACCGTCTCGAGCATTCTCTGCAGACCGCCACCCGGGCTCTGAGGGACGGGCGGGACGACGAGTACGTGCTCTGCGCCCTCCTGCACGACATCGGCGACGCCCTGTCCCCCTACAACCACGAGGCGATCGGCGCCGCGATCGTCGAGCCGTTCGTCTCGGAGGCGAACCACTGGATGATGGCCCACCACGGCTTGTTCCAGGGTTACTACTTCTGGCACCACCTCGGCGGTGACCGCAACTCCCGGGAGCAGTTCCGGGGCTCGCCGTACTTCGAGCACACCGAGGAGTTCTGCGCCAAGTACGACCAGGTCGCGTTCGACCCCGACTACAGCAGCGAGCCGCTCGATCACTTCGAGCCGCTGGTACGCGCCCTGCTCAGCCCGGCCAGCCGGGCGTCCTGAGGGTCGTCCCGCTCGGGCGCTCGGTACGCCCCTCGCGGGTGAGGACCCACGCCGATCCCCGCCCCCGGACCGCCCAGTCCTCCGGTCCCCCGACGAGGGCGGTCTCCTCGTCGACCCCGACCACCGTGACCGACCCTGTCGCCGGGACGAGGAACCTGGCGAGCAGGTCGGGCACCCGACGAGCGAAGGTGTCGAAGTGCGGGACCACCTGGATGTGCGGGAGCAGTCCGAGCCCGGCGGTGCCGCCCTCGCCGCGGGGGTGACGTAGCGAGGGCACCGACGCGCACAACGCCATCGCCCCGGCGCTGCAACCGGCGAGCGCAGCGCCGGCGCTCCAGGCCTCGACTATCGCCGCCCAGACCGCCGACCCCCGCAGGGTGTCGGCCAGGAAGCCGGGGTGTCCCCCCGAGAGGTACACCAGACCGGCGCCGGCCACCTGCGAGGCGAGCCCCGGATCGTCGGCGCCGACCCGGTCCGCGACCGGCAGCACGACTGCTTCGACCCCGAGGCGTTCCGCCTGTTGCCTACCGAGGCGGTGCCAGCGAGCGACCACCTCCGGACCGTCCGGCACCGCCGCGGTCGCCAGTTGCACATAGCGCGGAGGGCGGCCCTCCAGGAGCCCGGCCTCGACCGGGGCCATCGACTCCAGGTACTCCCCGGCACCCACCAGGGCGAGCGGTCCGGCGTCGCGGGTCACGGCCGGGCAGTGTCCCACACCCCCGGCACCCACCCGGCCGGCGGGCCACCGAAGGCACCGACCCGGCCGGCGGGCCACCGGGCGGGCACCGACCCTGCCGGCGGGCCACCGGGCGGGTGGGTGGATCTCCCAGCGGTGGGTCAGCGGTCGGTCAGCGGCGCCGGCCGCCCCGGCTGCGCCCAACCCCTCCCGGTCTGCTGGACTGCGGGCGTGCCCCCCGCGCCCTGCTTCGCCGACAAGCTCAGAGAGGTCGTCTCCTGCCCGGTC
>JAKABK010000085.1 GCA_021796905.1 Actinomycetes bacterium | reverse complement strand
TCGAGCTGGTCGAGGCGGTCGCCGAACGCGTCGACCGGGTGCGCCTGTTGTACCTGTACCCCTCCCAGCTCACCGACGAGCTGGTCGAGGTGATCGGCGCCACCGGCTGCCCGTACTTCGACCTCTCACTCCAGCACGTCTCCCGGCCGCTCGTCGCCCGGATGCGGCGGTGGGGGAGCGGCGAGCGCTACCTGGAGAGGATCGGGCGGATACGGGAGCGCTGGCCGGAAGCGGCGCTACGGTCGAGCTTCATCGTCGGCTACCCGGGTGAGACCGAGGAGGACCACGACCGCTTGCTCGACTGGATCGAGGAGGCCGAGCTGGACTGGGTCGGGATGTTCCCGTTCTCGCCCGAGGAGGGGACCTACGCCGCCGGCCTGCCCGACCAGGTGCCGGCGGGGTTGGTCGCCGAGCGTCTCGCCGAGCTCGGGGAGCGTCAGGACGCGATCACCGCCCGTCGGCGGGCGGACCTGATCGGGACCGCAACCCGGGTGCTGGTCGACGCCCCGGGCGTCGGGCGCAGCCACCGCGAAGCCCCCGAGATCGACGGGATCATCCGGCTCCCCGCCGAATTGGCGGTCGGCAGCTGGCAGGAGGTCGTGGTCACCGGGGCCGAGGGCCCGGACCTCGAGGCGGTGGGGGTCGGCTCGGCCGGGGTCGGGGCCTCCGGCGGGGCGGCCGGGGTCGGGGCGGCGGGACGAGGGGCTGGGCGTTCGGTGGGCGGGGCGGGCTGATGGCGCAACGGGTCGACGGGCGTTTCGAGAAGTCGGCCCGGATCACCCCGGCCAACGGGATCACCCTGCTCCGCCTCCTCGCCAGCCCGGTGGTGGTGGCGCTGATCGTCGTGCTCGGCGTGTCGTGGGTGACCGTGGTGGTGTGGGTGGCGTTGGCTAGCACCGACTTCGTCGACGGCTGGGTCGCCCGCCGTCAGGGGCCCACCACCTCCGGCGCTTTCCTCGACCCGTTGGCCGACAAGTTCCTCGTGCTCGGGGCCCTCGCCGCTCTCGCGCTGTCCGGCGCCACCGGCTGGGTCCCCTTGGTCGTGATCGCCGGGCGGGAGCTGGCGATCAGCGTCTATCGCGCCCGTGTCGCCCGCCGGGGGATCTCGGTGCCCGCCCGGCCCCTCGCCAAGGCCAAGACCGCAGCCCAGGACCTGGCCGTAACCCTCCTGGTGCTGCCCGGGATCGGGGACCACCACGCCTCGGTCGGTCGGGACGTGCTGTGGGTGGCGGTGGTGCTGGCCCTGGTGAGCGGCGCCCAGTACCTGCTCGACGCCCGGAGACGGCCGGCGGTCTCCGGCGGGTAGAGGGGGACCATCGGGGTGCCTTGAGCCGGCTGGCGGGGCCGCCGGTCGGCTGGCAGTGGGGGGCGAGCTGGCGGGGCCGGCGGTCGGCTGGCAGTGGGGGGCGAGCTGGCGGGGCCGGCGGTCGGCTGGCGGGGCCGGCTGGAACCCAGGCGACCCTCGGGGCGTCGTGGTTGGTGTGCGAGCTCTCGGATCGGATGGGAAGGCGGGGAGGCTCGGGGCGGTGAGGGCCCGGTGGGTGCTGGCGGGCGCAGTGCTCGGCGCGGTCGCGCTGGTCCTCGGCGGCTGTGGGCTGTCGCGGGGGACCGGGGGGTCCCCGCAGGCTGCCGGCGGGTCGCAGCAGGCCTCGGGTGGCTCGCCGGGGGTCGAGGAGCCGGGAGCGGGCGCCGGGGTGCTGATGACCCCCGGTGGGGTGGCGTGGTCGGTTGCCGACAACGTCTATCGCAGCGTCGACGGGGGACGGCACTGGAGCGACGTGCTGGCGGGATCCAAGGTCCCGACCAGTCTGGGTTTCGTGGCGAGCTGGTTCTCCGGGGACGACGACGCATGGCTCGCCGAGGAAGGCGCCGGGCTCGACCCGCCCCAGACGACCGTGCTGCGCACGACCGACGGCGGCCGTCGTTGGGAGCGGAGCTTCCTGCCGACCCCTCCGGTCCCGGGAGCGTCGGTGCTGTTCGAGTCCATGGACTTCGCCAACCCCTCCGACGGTTGGTTGCTCGGCGCGCTCGGCGCGTCGTCGTCGCTGCGGATGGTCTGGTGGGGCACCACCGACGGTGGGGCGCACTGGGAGCTGCTGCCGGCTCGATCGCTCCCCGGGCAGGGCACCCACATCGTGAGAGGGGCCTGCCCGGACAACGCCGGGCCGCAGTTGAGCTTCGTCTCCGCGTCCGAGGGCTGGTTCAGTCCCGGGGCCTGCAGTCCCGACCCGAACGCCCCCCGGGTGTGGCGGACCTCCGACGGAGGCCGTTCGTGGTCCCCGGCCCCGCTCCAGCCCCCACCCTCGGGGTGGGGCAGCTGGGGCCGGCAGCATCGCATCCACGGCGGCACGGCTGTCGGGACGGTGCACGCCGTCGCCACGGACGGCGGGGCAAGCGGGACCCTGGTCGTGCCGGTCGGCTTCGGGCGCTCCGGGGTGGCGGTGGAAGGCTCCTCCGACGGGGGTCGGCGCTGGGAGCTCCTGTCGACCCTCGGGACCGGAGGGGCTGCCGAGCTGACCACCGAAGCGGCCACCTTCGATCCCCTGACCGCCAGTACCTGGGTCGAGGCCGCGCCGGGCGGCGTGTACCGAACCACCGACGCCGGTGAGCACTGGACCCTCACCCGCACCGACACCGGGCTCAGCACCCAGCCGGTGTCGTTCGCCTCGACCCGCGACGGGCTGCAGGCCGGCGGGTACGCCACTATCGCCTACCGGACGACCGACGGCGGCAGCACCTGGACACCCTCACCCGCCCCGGCAGGCACCGGCGACGGCGGAGCCGACCTGCTCGCGGTCGCCGGCCCCCGCTCCGCCGCCGCAGGCGGACCCGGGGGTCTGGCCGTGTCGGCCGACGGTGGGCGGCGCTGGACGGTTCGGCTCGGCCCGGCCGACCCCGTCGTGCAGCTCGACCCGATCGGAGCGCAGGCGATGGTGGCGGTCACCGCCGACCAGCTGTTGGTCAGCACCGACGCCGGCGGCGCCTGGCGGCCGCTGCCGCTCCCGCTGTCGGGCGCGGTGAGCTCCGCCCAGTTCTGGTCGGCTACCTCCGGTGCGGTCCGCTCGGGAGGCCAGACCCTGGTCACGACCGACTCTGGCCGAGGATGGCGGCCGTTGGCCCTCCCGGTCGGCTGGGTCCTCCCGCAGTGGGCGTCGGACGATCCGCCGATGTGCTTCGCCGCCGACGGGACGGCCGACGGGGCGGCTTGGGCCGTCGCCGAGCGCGCCGGGCGCAGCGAGGTCCTGGTCAGCACCGACGCCGCCCGGAGCTGGCGGGTCACCCTCCCCGCCTCCCGGCTGCCGGCTGGGGCGTCGGTCGGGCTGGCGGCCTGCCACGGCCGGCGCGCCTACCTGAGCGTCGACCAGGTCGCCGGCCGCCTCGGCATGGGCCAGCCGGTGTACACCGCCGACCTGCTCGCCGCGACCGACCTCGGACACAGCTGGCGGGACATCCTGCGCACCCCGGCCCCCGCCGCCCTGGGCCTCGGCCACGTCGCCCGCCCCGACGTCCCCGCACCCGGCGGCCCGCCGGAAGTCGACGCCGGCGGGGCGCAGGTCGACCTCCTCGAGATCCGCGGCTCTGCGCTGTGGATCACGGTTCGCAACCAGCTCGACGGCTCGCTCCGCTTCGTCACCAGCGCCGACGGTGGGGCCCGATGGAGCCTCGCCCGGCTCACCAGCCCCGGCCCGCAGGCGTCGACCCCGCCCGGAGGGCTCCCCGCGGCGTACCCATCCAGCCCGGCCGTACCGGTGTCCTCCGATGCCCTACGAGCATGGATCGTGGTATCGGGCGGCAAGACCTCGGACAGCTCGGGTTTGTACGAGACCTCCGACGGTGGACGGAGCTGGGAGCGGATGGCGACCGTTGACCTCGGAGGGACGGGCGGGTGACCGCCGAGCCGAACCCGCGGGCGGGGTGGGCCGGCTGTGCCGACCGGGTGCTCAGCGCTGGGCCTACCGGGTGGCCAGCTGGGCCTACCGGGCGCGCAGCGCTGTGGCGCTCCGGGTGTGTCCCGGTCGCCCGAGCCCCTTCAGTCAGTGGCAGTAGCCGTACGGGTCGATCGGCGCGTCGGAGAGGTGCTGGAGGGCGTAGGAGTTCGACGCCTCGTTCATGTAGGCGGCGGGGCAGGGGACGGTGATCGCGATCAGCTTCTCGCCCGGGCAGACACCGGGCACGTCGATGCAGGTCATCGCCTGGTGGCCCAGGGAGCTGCCCGGGCACTCGAAGGTGAAGCCAGGCGCGGCGTGGGTCCGGAGGTAGGCGATGGCCGGTCCGCACCCCCAGCCGCTGGGCGCCGAAGTGGTGGGTGGCGCCGCTGTCGGGCTGGTAGCACGCCGGGTCGTGGTCGTGGTGCTCCGGCTGGCGGTGCTCCGGGTGGCGGTGGTGCGGGTGGCGGTGGTGGTGCGGTCGGTGGTGGTGCGGGTGGCGGTCGGCAGAGTCCTGGTCGGCGGGTGCCGGACGGTGGTCGTCGTCGTGGCTGCGGGCTCGGTCCGGGTGGTCGGGGTGCTGGCAGCCGCCGCCGAGGGGCGCTCGGTTCGGACCTCGACCGCGGCGGCGGTGTCCAGGTGGAGTGGTCCGGGTCGTGCGGGCACGAGGTCGCTGGCGGGTCGGGCGACGGGGGCGGCAGTAGCGCCCCCGACCGCCCCCGACGGCGGCACGGTCGCCGCCATCCAGCCGATCGTCACCACGGCGCACAGGGCGGGGAGCAGGGCACGCTTCATGCGCTGTCCTCATCGGCGCCGGCGGCGGGGACCTGAGCTTCGTCCTCCCCGGCCGCCCTCCTACCATGCGGGGGTGCCCCGTGTCGCTCCGCAACTGGCCGTGCCGGCGCCCGTGATGTCGGTCGAGGAGCTCGAGGCCTTCCTCCGGGAGGCCTTTCCCCAGGTGCGGCGCCCGTGGCAGGTGGACGAGGTGACCGAGCGTGGTGTCGCGCTGCGCCAGGCGATCGGGGATGAGCACGCCCGGCCGGGAGGCACCGTGTCCGGCCCTACCATGATGGCGCTGGCCGACGGTGCGGCCTGGGTCGCCACCTTGTCGCGGATCGGACCGGTAGCCCTCAGCGTGACCAGCAGTCTCACGATCAACTTCCTGCGCAAACCGACGCTCGCCTCCGACCTGTGGGCCGACACCGAACTGGTCCGGCTCGGCCGACGCCAGTCGGTGTGCGAGGTGAGGATCTACTCCGAGGCCGCCGGCGAGCTGGTCGCCACCTCGAGTGTTACGTATTCGATCCCGGCCTGACCGCCGGTCCCAGGTCGGCCCTCCGATCCCTACGGTAGGCTAACCAATCGTGACGACGAGCGAGGTCGGAGGGGCGGCGCTGGGCTCTGGGCGAGGCGCCGCCGGGCGTCCGGTGCGGACCGGCCTGGCGCTGGTCGTGATCATGACCGGTGTGCTCATGGCTGCGGTGGACACCACCATCGTGGTGCTCGCCCTGCCGGAGATCGAGCGGGCGTTGCACGTGCCGTTGTCGGGAGTGGTGTGGGTGATCATCTCCTACCTGCTCGTGATAACCCTGCTCGCCACCCAGGTCGGTCGGCTCGGTGACATGTTCGGCCGGGTGAAGATGTACGAGGCCGGGTTCATCGTGTTCATCGTCGGCTCGGCGTTGTGCGCTCTCGCCGGCAACGAGGCGACGATCATCGTCTTCAGGGTGATCCAGGGTGTCGGGGGGGCGTTGATCACCGCCAACAGCGGGGCGGTGATAGCCGACACCTTCCCGCCGGAGTCCCGTGGACGGGCCTACGGTTTCAACGCCGTCGGCTACAACATGGGGGCGATCCTCGGGATCCTCCTCGGCGGGGTGATCATCACCTACGTGTCGTGGAGGTGGATCTTCTGGATCAACGTCCCGGCCGGGATCTTCGCTTTCGCCCTGGCGCTCCGGGTACTGCACGACAGCGGCGAGCGGCACCGCCAACGCCTCGACCTGGTGGGGATGGCGACGCTCGGGGCCGGGCTGTTCGGGATCCTCTGGGCGATGACCCGGATCGCGACGACCTCGGTGTCCTCGGAGGTGGTCGGGGCCCTGGTGGGTGGGGCGGTGCTGCTGGTCGCGTTCGGCTTCATCGAGCGCCGAAGGGCTGCACCGATGCTGGATCTCTCCTTGTTCCGGATCCCGACGGTGACCCCCACGTTGCTCGCGTCGTTGTTCCAGGGTCTCGCCAACTTCGCGGTGCTGTTCCTCGTGATCATGTACCTGCAAGGTGTGCGGGGACTGAGCCCCCTGGACGCCTCCCTGCTGCTCGTGCCCGGCTATCTGGTGGGCGGGTTCGTCGGACCCTTCGGCGGGCGGATCTCGGACCGGATCGGGGCGGTGTGGCCGGCGACGGTCGGTCTGGCGGTCGAGATCGTCGCCCTGCTCGTCTACGCCGATCTCGGGGTCTCGAGCGGCCTGTGGGTGGTGGTCGTGGCGGCCACGATCAACGGGATCGGATCGGGTGGGTTCTTCCCGGCCAACACCTCCGCAGTGATGAAGGCGGTCCCGGGGAGGCAGTTCGGGATCGCGTCGGGGATGCTCCGTACCTTCGCCAACATCGGGATGGTGTTCTCCTTCGCCGTGGCGATCCTCGTCGCCGCCCGATCCATTCCAAGAGGTCTGGCCTTCGCGATCTTCGTCGGCACCACCCACCTCTCGGATCACCTCGCCGGCGCGTTCACCACCGGCTTGCACTCCGCGTTCTTGTCCTCGGTCGGTTTCATGCTCCTCGCGGCGTTGCTGTCGGCGACGAGGATCCTGCACCGCCGCAAGGAGACGACAACACCAGTTGCGCGGTGACATACCTCGGGCCAGCGATGGGATCCGCGAGGCGGGCTGTTGTGTGCCACGAGGGGAACCGGTACTCCCGACTTTGGCCATAGCTGGACAGTGTCCGGCAGTGGCCGGTGGTCGAGTGGTTCCAGGTTTCCCTGGGCGCCTGGGGTGCGTGCTCACCTTCGGCGTCGCAGCTGTAACGGCCTGGCTGCATGGGACCACCTTGGTGCCGTCCGCCGGCGGGGCCGGCGGAGGTTGCGGGGTGGGTAGCGAGACTTGGGACGAGGCTGGAGTGCCGCCTCTTCCTGGGGGCTGGTGAGCCGAGTGCCGACGAAGGCACGACCCGCTTGGATCCCAGGTGGAGCGTCGCCCGGCTCGATGAGAGCCTGACGACAGCGCCTTGGCCACCAGTCTCAGCTTGCCGCTCCCGGCAAGGAAGTGTGCTCCTTCGGTTCGCACCAGGGAATCGAACGGGCCACTCGCGGTCTGACAGATGTCCCAAAGCCCAGGGTGCGTCTTGCGATG
>JAKABK010000084.1 GCA_021796905.1 Actinomycetes bacterium | reverse complement strand
GACGTTGTCGCTGTAGACGTGGCCGATCGACTGGGCGAGGGCGACTGTGGTGGCGAGGGCGAGCACCCACACGGCGATCACCCGGAGTGGGTGGCGGGCGCAGTCGGAGCCGAGACGCTCGAGGAAGGGCACGGCCGGAGTCTTGCACAAATAAGGTCGAGTGACCACATAACTATGGGTCCTCCCCACTGACCGCCTCAACTACCTCGTCGACGTGGTCGACTGGGTCGAGCCGGCGCTCGACCGGGGACCGGTGCCGCCGGGACCCTGGCCGACCCGCTCCGCCGACGGTTGGTGACCGCTGCCGGGCACCCACCCCGCCGGGCGCACGAGCCACGCCGCCGGGCGCACGAGCTACGCCGCCGGGCGCACGACCCACCCCGCCGTCCCTGCGGGCGGGGTGACCCTGGCGCCCTCCGTCGGTAAGCTGGCACATCACGACGAGATCCCGGGGGACGAGCGTGGAGCGCACAGCAGGTGGGGCGGCGACCGGTGGCTGGGACGAGGCACGGGCGGCGCAGGTGATCGCCGGGGCCGCACGCCAGGACGGTCCGCTCCTGCCGGTGCTTCGGGCCTTGCAGGAAGCATTCGGCTACGTCGATCCACGGTCGGTGCCGCTCGTAGCCGACGCGCTAAACACGTCCCGCGCGGAGGTGCACGGGGTGGTCGGGTTCTACTCGGACCTGCGCAGCGAGCCGCCGGCGCAGCGGGTGGTGCGGGTGTGCCGGGCGGAGGCCTGCCAGGCGGTGGGCGCCGACGCTCTCGTCGCCCACGCCTGCGAGAGCCTCGGTGTCGGGCTCGGGGAGGCCACCCCCGACGGCGCGGTCGGCCTGGAGCAGGTGTTCTGCCTGGGGAACTGCGCGCTGGGTCCCTCGGTGATGGTCGATCGCACCGTCGTCGGCCGGGTCGACGCCGCCCGCTTCGACGAGCTGGTCGCCTCCGGCGCTGCGCGCCACCCCCACCCGCCCACCTCTGGCCCGGTGAGGGTCTTCGTGCCGGGGGACAGCGCGGCCCGGGCGGTCGGTGCCGACGCGGTGGCGGCCGCGCTGGTCGACGCGGCCGGTGAGCGGCTCCGCTTGGTGCGCAACGGGTCGAGGGGGATGCTGTGGGCGGAGCCGCTGGTCGAGGTGGAGACCGGGGACGGGACCCGGGTCGCCTATGGACCTGTGGCGCCCGACGACGTCGCCGGCCTGCTCGGAGCCGGACTGCTCGAAGCCGGTGAGCACCCGCTCCGTCTCGGGCCCACCGAGGAGATCGACTGGTTGGCCCGCCAGCAGCGGGTGACCTTCTCCCGGGTGGGGGTCGTCGATCCCACCTCGACCGCCGACTACGAGGCCCACGGCGGGCTCGCCGGCCTGCGGCGGGCGTTGGCGATCGACCCGGCCGAGATCGTCGACGCGCTCAGCGAGTCGGGCCTGCGCGGTCGCGGTGGCGCCGGGTTCCCGACCGGGACCAAGTGGCGGACGGTGCTCGCCACAGCCGCCGACGAGAAGTACGTGTGCTGCAACGCCGACGAGGGCGACAGCGGCACTTTCGCCGACCGCATGCTGATGGAGGGCGACCCGTTCTTGCTGGTGGAGGCGATGACCATCGCCGGGCTGGCGGTCGGCGCGGCCAAGGGCTTCGTCTATGTCCGCTCCGAGTACCCCGACGCCGTCGCAACCCTCGGCGCCGCCCTCGACGCCGCCCGGGCGGCGGGCTGGCTCGGCCCGTCGGTGCTCGGCTCCGGTCGGGCCTTCGACATCGAGGTCCGGGTCGGGGCAGGGTCGTACATCTGCGGTGAGGAGACCGCGATGCTGGAGAGCCTGGAGGGCCGGCGGGGGATGGTGCGGGCCAAGCCGCCCCTACCGGCGATCGCCGGGCTGTTCGGCAAGCCGACCCTGATCAACAACGTGCTGACCCTCGCCGCGGTGCCGCGCATCCTCGCCGAGGGGCCCGGGGCCTACCGCGACCTCGGCTTCGGGCGTTCGCGCGGTACCCAGATCTTCCAGCTCGCCGGCAACGTCGCCCGCGGAGGGATCGTGGAAGTGCCGTTCGGGATCACCCTCGGCGAGCTCGTCGAGGGTTTCGGCGGCGGTGCAGCGACCGGGAGACCGGTCCGGGCCGTCCAGGTCGGCGGACCGCTCGGCGCCTATCTGCCCCGCGAGCGCTTCGACCTGCCGCTCGACTACGAGGCGTTCGCCGACGCCGGGGCGATGGTCGGCCACGGAGGGGTGGTGGTCTTCGACGACACCGTCGACATGGCCCGCCAGGCCCGTTTCGCGATGGAGTTCTGCGCCGAGGAGTCCTGCGGCAAGTGCACCCCGTGCCGGGTCGGTGCGGTCCGGGGCGTGGAGGTGATCGACCGGATCGTCGCCGGTGACGACCCCGGTGGCGACCTCGAGTTGTTGGAGGATCTCTGCGAGGTGATGACCGACGGGTCGCTGTGCGCGATGGGCGGTCTGACCCCGATGCCGGTGCGTGCCGCCTTGGCCCACTTCCCACAAGACTTCCGATCCCGCCACCGGGAGGTAGCGAAATGACGACCCTGAGAGAACCCGATCTCGGGACCCCCGCAGCGCCGGGACCCGAATGCGTCGCCTTGGAGGTCGACGGCATAGCGGTGGAGGTGCCCGCCGGCACCTCGGTGATGCGGGCCGCGGCGATGGCCGGGGTGGCGGTCCCCAAATTGTGCGCCACCGACAGCTTGGAGGCGTTCGGTTCCTGCCGGTTGTGCCTGGTCGAGATCGACGGGCGGGCCGGTACGCCGGCGAGCTGCACCACCCCGGTCGCGGCGGGGATGAGGGTCTCGACCCAGACCGAGCGGGTCGCCCGGCTCCGCCGGGGGGTGATGGAGCTGTACATCTCCGACCATCCCCTCGACTGCCTCACCTGCCCGACCAACGGTGACTGCGAGCTGCAGGACATGGCCGGGACGGTCGGGTTGCGCGACGTGCGGTACGGGTACGCCGGCGCCAATCATCTCGACTCGCCCAAGGACCTGAGCAACCCCTATTTCGATTTCGACCCTGCCAAGTGCATCGTCTGCTCCCGGTGTGTCCGGGCCTGCGAGGAGATCCAGGGGACTTTTGCTCTCACCATCGAGGGACGGGGGTTCGCGTCCAAGGTGGCACCCGGGCCGACGGACTTCCTCGGCTCGGAGTGCGTCTCGTGCGGCGCGTGCGTGCAGGCGTGCCCGACCTCGACATTGGTCGAGCGCTCGGTGGTCCGTCTCGGCACACCCCGACGCAGCGTGGAGACTACCTGTGCGTATTGCGGAGTGGGCTGTTCGTTCCGGGCGGAGCTGGCGGGGGACCAGGTGGTGCGCATGGTGCCGGCGAAGTCCGGTGGGGCCAACGAGGGCCACTCCTGCGTGAAGGGCCGTTTCGCCTGGGGTTACGCGACCCACCGGGACCGGGTGATGACCCCCCGGGTGCGCGAGGCGGTCGGTGACCCGTGGCGGGAGGTGAGCTGGGAAGAGGCGATCAGCCACGTCGCTACCCGCATGGCCGACATCCAGGCTCGTCACGGCACCCAGGCGATCGGGGCGATCAGCTCGTCGCGCTGCACCAACGAGGAGGTGTGGGTGGTCCAGAAGATGGTCCGCGCCGCTTTCGGGAACAACAACGTCGACACCTGCGCCCGGGTGTGCCATTCGCCGACCGGTTTCGGCTTGAAGTCGACCTTCGGGACCTCGGCAGGCACCCAGGACTTCAAGTCGGTCGAGTCCGCGGACGTGATCTTGGTGATCGGTGCCAACCCGACCGACGCCCACCCGGTGTTCGCGTCGCGCATGAAGCGCCGGTTGCGTGCCGGTGCCCGCCTGGTCGTCGTCGACCCCCGCCGGATCGACCTGGTCCGCACCCCGCACGTGCAGGCCGACCACCACCTCCAGCTGCGGCCCGGGACCAACGTCGCGGTGCTCAACGCGATGGCGCACGTGATCCTCACCGAGGGCCTGGCGGACCGGGAGTTCGTCTCGTCGCGCTGCGAACCGGAGGCCTTCGCCACCTGGCGGGAGTTCATCTCCAGCCCCGCCCACAGTCCCGAGGCGACCGAGGAGCTCACCGGGGTCCCCTCCGCTGAGCTGCGGGCCGCCGCCCGCCTGTACGCCGCGGGGCCCAACTCCGCGATCTACTACGGCCTCGGGGTCACCGAGCACAGCCAGGGTTCGACCGCGGTGATGTGCATGGCCAACCTGGCGATGCTCACCGGCAACCTCGGGCGCCAAGGTGTCGGGGTCAACCCACTGCGCGGGCAGAACAACGTGCAGGGCAGCTGCGACATGGGATCGTTCCCCCACGAGCTGTCCGGTTACCGGCACATCTCGGACGCCTCGGTACGCGCGAGCTTCGAGGCCGACTGGGGGCACCCGATCGAGGACCGGCCCGGCATGCGGATACCGAACATGTTCGACGCGGCGCTGGCAGGTAGCTTCAAGGGACTGTTCGTCCAGGGCGAGGACATCGCCCAGTCGGACCCCAACACCGCCCACGTGCTCTCCGCCCTCGGGTCCCTCGAGCTGCTCGTGGTCCAGGACCTGTTCGAGAACGAGACCGCGAAGCTCGCGCACGTCCTGCTGCCGGGCACGTCGTTCCTGGAGAAGGACGGGACCTTCACCAACGCCGAGCGGCGCATCAACCGGGTCCGGCCGGTCATGGCGCCCCGGGTCGGCAAGCAGGAGTGGGAGGTGGTCGCCGAGATCGCCACCGCGATGGGCTACGAGATGTCCTACGGGTCGGCGTCGGAGATCATGGACGAGATCGCCCGGCTCACCCCGACCTTCGCGGGGGTGAGCTTCGAGCGCCTCGACCGGGTCGGGAGCCTCCAGTGGCCGTGCAACGAAGCCGCCCCCGACGGCACCCCGGTCATGCACGTCGACCGCTTCGTCCGGGGCCTCGGTCGTTTCGTGGAGACCCCGTTCGTGCCGACCGAGGAGCGCTCCAGCCGGCGCTACCCGCTGCTGCTCACCACCGGGAGGATCCTCACCCAGTACAACGTCGGCGCCCAGACCCGGCGTACCGACAACGTGGTCTGGCACCCAGCCGACGTGCTCGAGATCCATCCTGACGACGCTTCGGACCGGGGAGTCGCCGACGGTGACCTGGTCTACCTGGCGAGCCGGGTCGGCCGGACCACCCTGCACGCGCAGATCTCCGAGCGGATGCCCCGGGGGGTGGTCTACACCACCTTCCACCACCCGGTGTCGGGCACCAACGTGGTCACCACCGAGGCGTCCGACTGGGCGACCAACTGCCCCGAGTACAAGGTGACCGCCGTACAGGTCCAGCTCGTGCCCCCCGCTCCGCTGACCCCGGGCCGCTCGGCCCTCGACGAGCTCCGGGCCGGCGACCCGGTCCCGGTCCCGGTCCCGGTCGCCGGTCGCTAGCGATGACCGAGCCCACGGTGATCCCAGAGGTCCGCATGGCGAACCAGATCGCCGCCAACTTCCGCCACCACCCCGACGCCCAGGCGGCCGACGAGATCGCCGCGCACCTCCGCTCCTTCTGGACCCCCTGGATGCTCGAACGTCTCGGAGCGGTCGTCGCCGCCGGCGGAGAGGGTCTCGACCCCCTCGTCGTCGCCGCGGTCGACTTGCTGCGCTCCCCGGCCGCCTGAGACCAGAGGTCCGGAGCCGCGCCGCCAGTAGACCGCCCGGCGGCTCGACCGGGGAAGGGCGGGGGTCAGGCGGCGGTGACGCTCACCTCGGCGGACCCGACGGCCCGCCCGGCCGGCACCAGGGCCAGCTCCAGGACCTCACGGACGTCCTCGACGCTCCTCACCGTCAGACGGCCGAGGACCTCGGCGGGCACGTCGTCCAGGTCGGGCTCGTTGCGGGAGGGGATCAGCACCGTGGTGATACCCGCCCGGTCGGCGGCGAGCAGTTTCTGCTTGACCCCGCCGATCGGCAGGACCCGGCCGGTGAGCGATACCTCCCCGGTCATCGCCAGGTCGGTGCGTACCGTGCGCCCCGACAGCAATGAGGCGAGAGCGGTGGTCATCGTGACGCCCGCCGAAGGTCCGTCCTTGGGGACCGCCCCGGCCGGGACGTGGAGGTGCACACCCCGCCCGTCGAGCTGGGAGACGTCGATCCCGAGCTCGTCGCCATGGCTGCGCAGGTAGGAGAGGGCGATCTGGGCGCTCTCCTTCATCACCTCGCCGAGCTGGCCGGTGAGGGTCACCCCGCTCGTGCCGCTCGCCGGGGCGGCGAGCGCGGCCTCGACGAACAGCACGTCACCGCCGGCGCCGGTCACCGCCAGACCCGTCGCCACTCCCGGCACCGCGGTGCGCATCGCTACCTCCGGCTCGTGGCGCGGTCGCCCGACGAAGGGGACCAGGCCGTCCTCGTCGACGGTGACCGGGTCGTCGCCGGCGCCGGCGGCGGCGGCGGCGGCGACCTTGCGGAGGATCCTGGCGAGGAGCCGTTCGAGCCCACGCACCCCCGCTTCCCGGGTGTAGGCCCCGGCGAGACGGGCGATGGCGGCGTCGGTCACGGTCACCTCGGCGGGTTCCAGACCGGCCCGCTCGAGCTGCTTGGGGAGCAGGTGCTCACGGGCGATGGTCACCTTCTCGTCCTCGGTGTAGCCGTCGAGGCGGATCAGCTCCATCCGGTCGAGCAGCGGCTCGGGGATCGACTCGGCGACGTTGGCGGTCGCCACGAAGACCACGTCTGACAGGTCGAGGTCCAAGTCGAGGTAGTGGTCCCGGAAGGTGTGGTTCTGGGCGGGGTCGAGCACCTCGAGCAACGCCGAAGCCGGGTCGCCGCGGTAGTCGGTGCCGAGCTTGTCGACCTCGTCGAGCAGCATCACCGGGTTCATCGAACCGGCCTCCCTGACCGCTCGCACGATCCGCCCGGGCAGGGCGCCGACGTAGGTGCGGCGGTGACCGCGGATCTCGGCCTCGTCGCGTACCCCGCCGAGAGCGACCCGCACGAACTCGCGGCCCATCGCCCGGGCCAGGCTCTCCCCGAGAGAGGTCTTGCCGACCCCGGGAGGTCCGACGAGCACCAGGACCGCGCCCGAGCGTCGGCCGCCGACGACGCCGAGACCGCGCTCCTCACGCCGCTTGCGGACCGCGAGGTGCTCGACGATCCGGTCCTTGACCTCGTCGAGGCCGGCGTGGTCGGCGTCGAGCACCGCCCGGGCGGCGGTCAGGTCGTAGCGGTCCTCGGTGCGCTGCGACCACGGCAGCTCGAGGACGGTGTCGATCCAGGTGCGGATCCAGCCGGCCTCCGGGCTCTGGTCGCTGGTCCGCTCCAGGCGGTCGACCTCCCGCAGCGCAGCGACCCGTGCCGCGTCGGGCAGGCCGGCTTCCTCGACCCGGGCCC
>JAKABK010000083.1 GCA_021796905.1 Actinomycetes bacterium | reverse complement strand
CCGGCGAGATCGTGCGTGGCCAACATGATCCAGCCGTAGGTCCCCTTCGCCATCATCTCGGCGATCGTCCTGCGCTCGTCGTCGGTGATAGCGGGGTCGGCCGCCGGTGGGGCGAGCAGGATCGAGATGTCCGGCTGGTCGGCCGGACCAACCGTGATCCAGCGCATCGCTCCGGACCCGACGTCGGTGCGGACGTCGAAGCCGAGGGTGTCGCGGTAGAAGGCGAGCGAGGCCTCGGGGTCGGTGTGCGGGAGCGGTGTGGTGTGGATGCGGAGGTCCATGGCGGTCACGGTACGGCACACCGGGCTCTGCGCGCTTCTCGATTCCTGACCGATCCCGCCTCCGGGCCGGCCCGGTCGCGCCGTGACCGCCGGCCCGGAGCGTCCGGCCGGCCCGGTCGAGGTCACCGGGTGCGAGGGCCCGGTCCTCGTAGACGCGGACGTCACGCCGGGACTTGATGGCGTCCCAGGTCGCCACGGGTCCAGGCTGCGGCACGGCGTCGTCGGTGCCCGTCCCCTCTCCTCGCGGACCGCCGGCACGCCCGTGTACCGTCGGTCGCGAGACCGCCGTCCGGGTGCGGCGGACCGAGTGACCGAGAGGGAGGGGCCGTGCGGGCAGCTATCTACGGAGCGACCGGCGACAGTGCCGTCCTGTCGGTGCAGGAGGTCCCGACGCCCGACCCCGGACCCGGGGAGGTGCGCGTGCGGATCACGTGCTCGGGTGTCAACCCGACCGACTGGAAGACCCGCTCGGGCATGACCGGTGGGCCGCCGTCGGAGCCCCAGGTGCCGCACCAGGACGGCGCCGGGGTCATCGACGCCGTCGGCCAGGGTGTCGCCGATCGCCACGTCGGCCAGCGCGTCTGGGTGTACCTGGCGGCGTTCCAGAACCGATGGGGCACGGCCGCCGAGCACAGCGTGGTGCCGGCCGGACGCACCGTGCCGCTCCCCGACGGCGCAACGGACGAGCTGGGAGCTTCCCTCGGGGTCCCGGCCGTCACGGCGGCCCACTGCCTGGGCGGAGCACCCGAGCGCCTCTCGGGCGCCACCGTGCTCGTGACCGGCGGCGCAGGTGCGGTCGGGCACTACGCCGTCGAGCTTGCGAAGCACGCCGGCGCCCGGGTCGTCACGACGGTCAGCTCGCCCGGGAAGGCCGAGCTGGCCCGGGCTGCAGGAGCAGACCTGGTGGTGAACTACCGGCAGCCGGGCTTCGTCGACGAGGTGCGATCGTTCACCGCGACGGTCGACCGCGTCGTCGAGGTGGCGCTCGGCGCCAACCTCGAGCTCGACCTGGCGGTGTGCCGGCCCGGTACCGAGATCGTGACCTACGCCGCCGAGGACCACGACCCGGTGCTCCCCACCCGACGGCTCATGGCCGCCAACGCCATGATCCGCTTCGTGCTCCTCTACGGCGTGCCGTCCCACGAGCTCGCCGACGCGGTGGGGTGGGTGGACCGGGCGGTGCGGGATGGGGCGCTGTCGGCGCTCCCCGTCCACCGGTTCCCCCTCGACGAGGTGGCGGCCGCCCAAGACGCCGTCGAGGGTGGCGCCGTGGGCAAGGTGCTGGTCATCCCCTGAGGAGCCCTGGCCTCCCGGAGGGGACTGCCCCACCGGGGGCTCACGACTGCGGGCAGGGCCACAGGGGGCTGGCACGCCTCGCGGGCCGTCCGTGCCACCGCCGTGACATCGCACGTGCGGCCGCCCGCACGTCGCACACCTACGAGGCCCGGGAGGTCTTTCGCCTGGTGGTGCCGAAGTCGGCGACTGCGGCGAGCAGGTCGCCGATTCGGTGCGGCTGCTCGACCGGGTGGCGCACGGGCAGGTCGGGGTCGATCTCGTAGGAGTTGCGCCGACCGACGCGCTTGCGCTTCACGTAGCCGGCTGCGACGAGGTCGGCGATGATCGCTTGCGCCGCTCGTTCGGTGATGCCGACCCGTTCCGCGATGTCGCGCCCCCGCATGCCCGGGTCCTTCGCGATGCACACGAGGACATGACCGTGATTGGTCAGGAACGTCCACGACGACTTCGACCGACCTCCGGGACCCTGACCTCCGGCGGCGGGCTCTGACGTGGCCACCCTTCGATGGTAGCGGATCTCGTGAAGCAGGAAGCGTGAGACGTACTTGCCCATCTCACCTAGCCGATGTATAAATCACGAAGTTTGATTCGCGATTAGGCGAGGAGGGATCGTGGTCGTGCTGTGGGTGAGTCGGGTAGGGCTGCTGGCTGCGGTCGTGCTGCCGCTGGCGGGCGGCGTCACGGGACGACTGCGCCGAGGGTCCTCCGGGTGTGCCCGCCTGTCGTGGGCCGCGGCGGTGTCGGCACTGACGGTCACGGCGCTGGTCGCCATCCGGGGGCCGGACACCGTGTCAGTGGGCGGAGTGCTCCGGCTGGTGGCTGATCCCGTCTCGGCGGTCGTCCTGGTCTTGGTGACAGGTGTCGGGGCCGTAGTGCAGAGCTTTTCGACCCGTTACCTCCAGTCAGACCCGTCGTCGGAGCGGTTCGCGTGGCGGGTGGGAGCAGTCGTGACCGCCATGACCCTCGTCGCCGCGTCCGGCGACCTGGCCGGCCTGGTCGTGGGCTGGACGGCCGCAGGGCTGGCCTTTCTCGGCGTGCTGTCCTATCGCAAGGACCTCCCCGGGGTTGTCAGCTGTGCCCGCGCCCTCCGGCGAGCCCTGGTCGTCGGCGACGGTTGCCTGCTTCTCGCGGCGGGCCTCGTCTGGGCGAGAGCCGGCAACGTACGTCTCGGCTCGCCGCACGCGCTCGGGGTGGCGGCGACGGAGCTGGGCGCATGGCACGGCCCGGTCGCCGTCTTGGTGACGGTGGCTGCACTGGCCCGCGGGGCGCAGGGCGCGTTCTCCCGCTGGCTGCCCCAGACGGTGTCGGCGCCGACGCCCTCGTGCGCGCTCCTGCACGCCGGCGTGGTCAACGGCGGTGGGATCCTGCTCGTGCGCCTCGGTGCGCTCGGCGCGTGGGCCCCGGCAATGGCCGGCCTGCTCGTGGTCTCGGGGGCGACAGCTGTCCGCGCCAGCCTGCTCGCTCGCCGCCAGGCCGACGTCAAGGGGAAGCTGGCCTACTCGACGATGGCCCAGATGGGCTTCATGCTCGCCGAGTGCGCCGTCGGCGCCTACGCGGCAGCGGTCATCCACCTCGTCGGACATGGCTGCTACAAGGCGTCGCTGTTCTTCTCCTCCGGTTCCGCGGTTCGCCGGCCCGGGCAGCTCGGTGCCCGCGCGGTCGTCGCGCTCCGCCCGGGGGCGTGGGGCGCAGCAGCGAGCCTGGCTGTTGCCGCGGCCGTCGTCCCGGGGCTCATGCTCGGCGACGGGGCGGTCCTCGCGCTCTACGCGGCCGTGACGGCGGCGGCGCTGGCCGGCGCCGTGTGGTCGTCGCTCCCAGAGGGCACCGGGTCCGGCCGGGCGCGCTGGAGCGCCCTGTTGCTCGCCGCGGCCGCCGGGTACGGAGCGGTCGTGGCAGCCATCGGCCGGTTCCTGGCCCGCGGCGCTGCGACCCCCGTGGGCACGGTCGACGCATGGTGGCTGGGAGCGCTCGCCGTCGCCGCCGTCGCCGCGGCGCGGATGGCGCACCGTGGTCGGTGGGCGGCCGCCATCGGGGGAAGGCTGCTCGACGCCGGGGCTCCCGTCCAAGGCTGCGACGGCCTGTTCCGGGGCCGGCCGCTGGCCGGGGCGCCGGCGGCGACAACGGCGACGCTGGTGGTCGAGGGGAGGGCGGCGTGACCGCTCGGGCTTTCTCCGCTGGCCACGTGGTCGCGCTGGTGGAACGCGCCACCCGTCCGGTCCCGCTGTTGTGGCCCCTCGGGTCGGCGGTGGCGGTCAACCCCCTTTGGGACCTGCGCAGCCAGCCGTTCCCCACGGCGCTGGCGCACGCTCGACGGACGCTGGGTATCGCCGGGCTCCCCTCGGCCGACGTGCTCGCCGACGCGTTCGAGTCGGGGCGTGTGACCGTCGCCGACCTCGAGGCCGCCCTGGAGGACCACGACCGTGGACGGCTGGCGGCCATCGCGCCCGACGCCCTTCGCTCGCTCGAGCAGGGCTCGGTGGTCGCCACCGTCCTCGAGCGCCACGAGCAGCTGGTCGATGCCTCGCTGGCGACGGCCGTGGACCGTGAGGTGGCGAAGTACTGCGCCGCCTACGTGGGCGGGCTGGTCACCGGTCCCGCCGCGGGCGCGACCGGGTTCTTCGCCAGCTGGCGATCGGCCGTCGAGGCGGACCCTGCCGGTCGTCGCCTCGGAGTCGACGCGCTGCTCGATTCGGTCGACGGCGGACCCGAGGCGGTCATCGCCACCGTCCTCGCCCGCCTCGGCCTCGACGAGCCGGGGGCCGTGGACGAGCTGACCGGGCAGTCGACGCGCCTGCCCGGCTGGGCCGCCCACGCCAAGTGGCGCTCCCGCTGGGCCGCCCCCGACCACGCCGGGCCCGCCTTGGGCCTCGTCGACTACCTCGCCGTGCGCCTCGTCTACGACCTGGCGGCGCTCGTACAGCTGGGGCACCGGCCCGGGAGGGGCTCCTGCTGCGACCACGTCCGCCTGGCTGCCCCGGGCCCGGTGCCCGTCCCCTCCCCTCGTGTCGTCGGCGGGCAGACCGGCAGGCGCCTGGCCGAGCTCGACCCCGACGTCGCCGGGATGGTGTGGCTCACCGCCTACGAGGGCCACTACCGCGACGGCCTCCTGGCCGCGCTCGAGCGGCCCGCGGCGCGCGCTCCGGCACGCGCACCCCTCGCGCAGGTGGTCTGCTGCATCGACGCCCGGTCGGAAGGCCTCCGTCGGCACCTCGAGGCGCTCGGCGACTACGAGACCTTCGGCTTCGCCGGGTTCTTCGGCGTTCCCGCCCGCGTCTGGCCGTTCGCCGGATCGGGACCGGTCGACCTCCTCCCGGTCCTGCTGCACCCGTCGGTCGAGCTGACCGAGCAGCCTGCCGACGACGCCGTGGGCGTCGCGAGGCTGGCCGGGCTTCGCCAGCTCGCTGCGGTCGGCAGCGCAGTGACATCGACCCGGGAGGGGACGATCGCCCCCTACCTGCTCGCCGAAGCCGGTGGCCTGGGCCTCGGCCCCCTCACCGTTCTGCGGACCGTCGCGCCGGCGAGGTTCGACCGGCTCCGGCGCCGTGTCGTCCAGCGGTTCGCCCCACCCGTCGACGTCCACCCGGTCCTCGACGGGCCCGGCGCGCCCGACGACACCGAGCAGGCGCTCTTCGTCGAGACGGCGCTCCGCACCATGGGGCTCACCGACGGCTTCGCTCCGGTGGTCGTCCTCTGCGGTCACGGCAGTACCACCGAGAACAACCCCTACGGTTCCGCCCTCGACTGCGGTGCCTGCGGCGCAGCTCGTGGCGGGACCAGCGCCCGCGTGGCCGCCGCGATGTGCAACCGGGCCGAGGTACGCAAGCTGCTCGCCGCGCGCGGCATCGTCGTCCCGGTGGAGACGGTCTTCGTCGCCGCCGAGCACGACACCGCCACCGACACCGTCACCCTGTTCCCGCCCGCCGGCATGGCACCGGTGAACCGGGACCGTCTGGCCCGGATCGGGAGGGACTTGGCTCGAGCCGGGGCCGAAGTGGCCGAAGAGCGCGCTGCGACCCTTCCGGGGACCGGCCGACGCCCACGGGGGCGGAGCGTCGCCGAGCAGCTCGTCGCCCGCTCGACGGACTGGGCGCAGGTCCAGCCAGAGTGGGGCCTCGCCCGTTGCGCCGGGCTCGTGATCGGGCCCCGCCGGCTCACGGTCGGGGTCGACTTGGAGCGGCGAGTGTTCCTCCACTCCTACGAGCCCGACACCGATCCCGACGGATCGGCCCTCGAGGCGATCCTGACCGGTCCGATGGTCGTGGCCCAGTGGATCTCCGCCGCCTACTACCACTCGGCCGTCGACCCCGACGTGCTGGGGGCCGGGGACAAGGTGGCCCACAACGTCGTTGCCGGCATCGGCGTCTACCAGGGGGCCGGCGGGGACCTCCGGCTCGGCCTGCCCCGACAAGCGGTCTTCGACGGCAGCTCGCTGTACCACGAGCCCATGCGCCTGCTGGTGCTGGTCGCCGCCCCCCGTGCGCGCGTCGACGCCGTCGTCGCCCGCAACCCGGTCGTCGCCGAGCTGGCCGACGGCGAGTGGGTCCACCTCGCCGTCCGGGACGCCGACCGGACGTGGCTGCGGCAACCGGGAGGGGGTTGGCGGCCGTGGACCCGCCGTCGCGACAGCGAGGACCCGCCGGCAACCACGCAGTGCGCGGCGGATGCCCGCGATCACGGAGAGGAGAACGCACGTGGATGAACGCTGGGGCCTCACGCCCATGGTCAAAGTGGAGGTCGTCGTCTCGGGCGAGGACGCCGAGGTGGTCGCCGACCTGTTCGCGACGGCAGGGGCGGTGGGCTTCACCGCCGTCGCCAACGTCTCGGGCGTCGGGCACGGCGGAGCCCACCAGGGCCGGCTCGCCTTCAACGACAAGAACGCGCTGGCACTCCTCATGGTCGTCCTGCCCCCGGACGGCGTGGACGGGCTCCTCGACGGGTTGCGATCGCTCCTCAGCGAACGTCCCGGCGTCCTGTTCGTGTCCGATGCCTTCGTGAGCCGACCGGAGTACTTCCGATGAGCCACGTCGCCGAGCCCCTTCCGCAGTCGGTGCCCCCCCGCCCCTGCCACTCCCTCGAGGGGCAGCGGCTGCTCGTCACCGGCATCGCCACCACGGACAGCATTGCCTTCGCGACCGCCTGCGCCGCCCAGCGCTCAGGTGCTCGAGTCGTGGTCAGTGCCTTCCCGCGCGACCGCGACCTGGCTCGCCAAGCCGTCGACGCGCTGCCCGAGCCGGTCCCCGTCTTCGAGTGCGACGCGACGTCCGCTCCCGACCTGGGCCGGCTGGCTCGGTCCGTCGTAGCTGAGCTCGGAGGGCTCGACGGCGCCGTGCATGCGATCGCCTACGCCCCGTCCGAGCTGCTCGCCGGCAACCTCGTGGACGCGCCGACCGACCGGGTCGACGTCGCGTTCGCGACGAGCGTGACCACCTACGTCTCGCTGGGCCGGCTCCTGGCCGAGCTCACGCCGTCGACGGGTGGTGCGCTCGTCGGCCTCGACTTCGACGCGTCCGCTGCCTGGCCGGTCTACAACTGGATGGGCGTGTGCAAGGCCGCGTTGGAGTCGGCCAACCGTTACCTCGCCCGCGACCTCGGACCCAGGGGAGTCCGGGCCAACTTGGTCGCCGCGGGCCCGCTCCACACCCGAGCCGCCGGCGCGATCCCGGGCTTCGACCGTCTCCTCTCGGCGTGGGAGGCCACCGCGCCGCTCGGCTGGGACCCGGCCGACGCCACGGCAGCGGCCGACGCCG
>JAKABK010000082.1 GCA_021796905.1 Actinomycetes bacterium | reverse complement strand
CGGGGCTGGTGAGCGTCGGGACCGGGGCCGCCGGTCGCGGGGGCGCCGCCAGCGGGGCCGCCGGGAGCGGGTGGCTGGCACACGCCCGGGGGTCGAGGGCTGCGGTGGCCGCGGGGCGCTCAGACCTGTAGCTCCACCTCCAACCAGGTGGCGTTGGCCAGGCGGGGTGGGTCGTCGTCGAGGTCGGCGATACCGGCGGCTCGCAGCCGGCGCAGCGCAGCATTCAGCACCAGGCCGTGGGACACCACGACCAGCGCCCGGTCGGCGTCGAGCTCGCCGGCGTGGCCGACGATCGCCGCTGCGGCCCGGGCACCCGCCTCCGGGGTGCTCTCCCCGCCTCGCCGGGCGATCTCTTCACCGGAGCGCCAAGCGGCGTACTCGTCGGGGAAGGCCTCTTCGGCTTCTGCCGGGGTGAGGCCTTCCCACGCGCCGACATCCACCTCCCGCAGCCGGGGGTCGACGACCACCGCCAGGCCGAGGGCCCGGGCGACCGGACGGGCGGTGTGGCGGGCCCGGCGCAGGTCCGAGGACACCACTCGACCCGCCGGCAGGCCGGCGAGCTCGACGGCGAGCCGCTCCGCCTGGGCCCGTCCCTCCACGTCGAGGTCCGGGTCCGCGTGACCCTGGTAGCGGCCGGCGACGTTCCATTCGGTCCGGCCGTGGCGGGCGACGACCAGCCGGCGTGTAGAGCGGGTCAGTGCATCATCCGTGGGTCGAGGTAGTACTTCATCTCGATCAGGTTGTTGGACGGGTCGGTGAGCACGAAGGTGAGGTGCTCCTCGACCAGGCCCTCGAAGCGGTGGCTCACCGCTGCGAACACCGCCAGCTCCCGCGTCTCGGCGAGACGGACGATCGCGTCGAAGTCCTCCCGGCGCCGGAAGGTCACCCCGAAGTGGCGGGGGTAGAGGTCCTCGACGTCGCGATCCCACCGCTCGGAGAGGTGGCAGACCAGTTGGTCCCCGAAGAAGTCGACGGTGATGCGGTCCGGGTAGCGGCGGGCGAGGTGGCACCCGAGTCCCTCGACATAGAAACGGTACGCCTCCTCGAGGTCGCGGGCGGGCACTGCGAGGTGGAACACGTCCCCCGGGTCACGCATGCCGGCCGTCGCTGTCGTCGCGGGCGGCTCGGGGGAGGGACCCGGAGCGCCGAATGGTCTCGCCACGTGGGTCGAGGCGGGGCGTCCCGGTACCGACGGGGTCGTCGGTTCGCGCCGGTGGCGTCAGCGGGTAGCTGAGCACGGTCGGTCGGTCCTTTCTGTCGGGCCCGTTCACACGACGGGAGGGGTGGGGGTGGCGGACAGGAGCGCCTGCCCAGTCGGCGGGAAGGGGTGGGCCCGACCGGTGAGCCACAGGCTGGCCCTGCTCCGGCGGGCCCTGGCCACGAAACGGAAGGTGACTGCGTAGACGAAAGGCACCAACCCGAACACCGCGAGCGCCTCGATGGCCCCACCCGGGAGGTGGCCGACGAGCGCGGCGAGACCGGAGAGGGAGGCCAGGTCGAGGATCGCTCCGACCAGCAACGGGTGAGCGAGGAACACCCCGAAGGACGCGTCCGCGGCCCGTTCGAGGAACTGTCGACCGCGGATCCCGACCCGGTCGGTGACCCACAGGCCGAGGGCGTACTGGGCGAGGGTGATGGTGACCGCCTCCAGCACCACCGTCGGCTGGAACACCTGGCTGGCCCGGATCGGCGAGTAACCGAGGTAGCGCAGGTCGCAGACGTAGCTCACCTCGGCGAGCGCGATCGAGGCGAGCATCGCCCCGAGGAGGAGGCGACCGTGGGAACGGACCCAGGAGGTGATCTCGTCGAAGTGGAGGGCGGCGATCAGCCCGCCGGCGATGTAAAGCTCGTAGCTCGGGAGCCACGACCCGGAGTGGGTGAGCCAGATCCCGATCACCGGCGGCCGCCAGCCGTAGTGGATCGCGGCGGTGAACGACAACTGGAAGGCGAAGCTGCCGATCACCAGCCTCCGGTGGCTGCCCGGATGGCGTCGCAGCCAGCTGACTAGGGCGGGGTAGACGAGGTAGAGCTGGAGGGGGAGCAGTAGGTAGTACAGCTGGAAGTGGGCGCCGCCGTCGAGCAGGTCGAGCAGGTAGTGGCCGACCACGTACCCGGCGCCACGGTGCAGCTCGCCGTCGGTCAGGACATAGATGGCGCTCCACGTCACGTACGGGCAGATGATGAGCGGATAACGGTGCCTCCAGAACTTCCCGGCGGTACGGGGACGGTGCTGGTAGCTGTAGGTGAGGACGAACGCGGACAGGAAGAGGAACACCGACCGGGTGACGTGCAGCACCTCCAGGACCCCGCCGGCGGCCAGCGACGAGCGGGCCGCGGTGAGCGAAGTGCAGTGCACCGCTACCACCCCGGTGATGGTGACGAAGCGGACCAGGTCGACAGCCCCGAGGTGCCGGACCTCCGGCCGGGTCGCGCCCGACGTGGCGGGGGCCGGAGCGTCGCCTCGGGGGGGGCTCCCGTCGCCTCGGGGGGGGCTGCAGTCGGGTCCTGGGGCGTTCCCGTCCGGCCCCGGGACGGCCGGGACCGTCGCGCTCACCCGGTGGCGCCCCGGGGAGCGGCCTCCGCTAGCTGGCGCCGAAGTTCGCTGCGACGGATCTTGCCGTTGGTGCCCTGCGGCAGGGACGAGGCGATCACGATCTCCGCCGGGCGCCGGAAGCGGCTCAGGTGGTCCTCGCAGCGCCGGGCGAGGGCGCTCGCCAGCAGGTCGGGGTCGACCGGGGTGTCGGTTCGGGCGAGGACGAATGCTACCGGCTCCTCTCCGAGGCTCGGATGGGAGCGTCCGACCACCGCGGCGGCTGAGACCCGCTCGTCGCCGAGGAGGACCTCTTCGACCTCTCGGGGGTAGACCTTCTCGCCCCCCCGGTTGATGACGTCGTCGGCCCGTCCGACCAGGTAGAGGTAGCCGTCGGCGTCGACCCGGCCGAGGTCGCCTGTCGGCAGCCAGCCGTCGGTGGTGCGCGCCGGTCGCTCGGTCGGGCCCGACCCGGCTGGCTCCCAGTACACCTCGATCACGTTGTCGCCGCGGATCTCGACTTCGCCGACCTCGCCGGCGGGAAGCCGACGGCGGTCCCGGTCGACGACCCGCAGCTCGACTCCGACCGGCTGGCCCACCGACCCGGGGCGGCGATCACCGGGCGGGCGGGGATTGGCGGTGATCTGGCTGGCAGCCTCGGTCATCCCGTAGGTCTCGACGACCGGGATCCCGGTCGTCCGCTCGAAACGCTCCAGGGTCGCCACCGGTAGCGGCGCTGACGCCGACCGGGCGAAGACCACCCGTTCGTTGACCACGGGGGGAGGCGCTGGTCGTTCGCCGAGGATCGCGATGATCGCCGGTACCAGGTTGACCCAGGTGACCTCCTCGGCGTCGGCGACCTCCCAGAAGCTCGACGCCGAGAACCTCCGGTCGACCACCAGGCGGTAGCCCCCGACTAGGGAGGCGAGGACCCCGACGACCAGGCCGTTTATGTGCCACAGCGGGAGTGGGCTGTAGCACCGGTCGGTGGGACCGAGACCGTGGCGTCCGACGACACCGCGGGCGGTGCGGAGCAGCTGGGCCTCGGCGAGGGGGACCAGCTTCGGCCGGCCGGTGGTTCCGGAGCTCGACAGGACCAGCGCCGCACCCCTCCCCGGCTCGCCACCGCCCTCGACGGAGGTGACCGACCGCAGAGCGCCGCCTTCGGTGCTCGAGGTGCTGACCCCGACGTCGGCGAGGGCCGCAGCGAGCGAGTCGGTCTCCTCCGGTCCGCCGACGACAGCGGATAGCCCGAGGCGACCGGCGGCGGTGACCAGCTCGGGGAGGGTGGCCTGCGGGTCGAGGGGGGCGACGGTCAGTCCGGCGGCGACCGCCGCGAGGTAGCCCGGGGCCATCTCCAACGGGTCGGCGAACACCAGACCGACCCGACTGCCTGCCCGGAGGCGTCCCGAGAGGACCGTGTCGCTCCAGCGCCGGGCGTGGTCACCGAGGCCGGCCCAGGTGACGTGGCGGCCGGTGGCGCCTTCGGAGAAGGCGACCCCGGGCTGCGAGGACCGGGACGCGATCAGGGCGGCGATGCCTCCCGGATCCCCCGAGATGCCGCTCCCCCCAGGGGTCGATCGTTGTTTCGGCGCGGCTGGGTGCACCTCGTCATTCTTGCCGGGCCGGTTCGAGACCGCTGTTCGCCGGCCGATCCCCTCCCGAGGCCGGGCGTCGCTCCGGCGAGAGGTGCGGGGGCGACGGTGCGCTCAGGTGCCGACCGGGGCGTTCCAGCGACGCACCACCCGGTAGGTGTGCTCCCAACCGAGCTCGCCGACGGTGCCGGTGTCGAGGGCCAGGAACCGCCCGTGCCGGGCCGGCTCGCCGAGCCACCGCGCCGCGAGGACCCGGAGGACGTGGCCGTGGGCGACGACCGCGACACGCGACCCGGGTGGTTGGCAGAGGATCCGGCGGATCGCCCGGTCGGCGCGGGCCGCGACCTGCCCGGAGGTCTCCCCCCCGAACCACGGCCCGTCCCAGATCGTCCAGCCGGGGATGCTCCGGTGGATCTCGTCGCTGGTCCGGCCCTCGAGCTCGCCGTAGTCCCACTCGGCGAGGTCCGGGTCGATCTGGTAGGGGGTCAGTCCGGCCAGTTCCGCGGTGCGGCGAGCCCGGCGCAGCGGGCTGCAGAGCACCAGGTCCGGCCGCGGGTCGCTCGCCGCCGGCGCGAGCGCCTCCGCCTCACGCTCGCCGCGGTCGGTGAGATCGCAGTCGGTGGTCCCGGTGTGACGCCCGGAGCGGCTCCAGTCGGTCTCCCCGTGACGGAACAGGACGACGGTCGGGCCGGGAACGCTCACCGGGGGATCCTTCCCGTATCGCCCACCGGCCATTCGGCCCCGCCGGCCATTCGGTTCCGCCGACCACCCCGGCCCCGACCGGGGACCGGGGACCGGGCCCCGGGGTCGTTCGGGTCCCGCCTCTCGCTCCGGTCACGCCGGCCACTGTGGGCGGGGACGCGTGGGTGCCTTCCGGGGGTAGCTTCGTGGGGTCATGCCGGCGATCGAGGTCAAGGGTCTCTCGGTGCGCTACGGGGACCTGGTCGCCGTCGACGGGGTCGACCTGGTCGCCGAGCCCGGATCGGTCCTCGCCCTGCTCGGGCCGAACGGGGCCGGCAAGACCAGCACCGTAGAAGCCCTGGAGGGCTACCGGCCCCGCTCCTCGGGCACCGTCTCGGTCCTCGGGCTCGACCCGGCACGCCACCACGCTGCACTCACCCGGCGGGTCGGGGTGATGCTCCAACGCGGCGGGGTGTACCCCGGTATGGGCCCGCGCGAGGCGCTCCGACTGTTCGCCTCCTACTATCCGAGACCTCTCGACCCGGCGGTGCTGCTCGAGACGGTGGGCCTGGCCGGTGTGGCCGCCACCCCGTGGCGTCGGCTATCGGGAGGTGAGCAGCAACGGTTGTCGCTCGCCCTGGCGCTGGTCGGGCGCCCGGAGGTGGTGTTCTTGGACGAGCCGACCGCCGGCGTCGACATCCAGGGACGTCAGGTGATCCGCTCGGTGATCGCCGGCCTGCGAGACGAGGGCGTGTGCGTGCTGCTCACCACCCACTACCTCGAGGAGGCCGAGCGTCTCGCCGACCGGGTGGTGATCGTCGACCGGGGACGGGTCGTCGCAGACGGGACCCCCGCCGAGCTGGTCACCGCCGGCGCCGGCCGGTCCATCCGTTTCGGGGCCCCGACAGGGATCGACGTTGCCGGGCTGGGGGCCTCGCTCGGGGTGCCGGTATCGGAGGTCGGCCCCGGGGAGTACGAGCTGCGCTGCGCCCCGACCCCCGCAGCGGTCGCCGCGCTCACCGCCTGGCTGGCGGAACGGGACCTGCCCCTCGCCGACCTGCACGCCGGGCGTGAGCGTCTGGAGGACGTGTTCCTGCGCCTGACCGCCGGTGCCGCGGACGGTGGCGGGTGACCGCCATCGCCCCCGGGGGAGGGCCGACGGTGAGGGCGCTCGTCGCCCAGACCGCAGCGGAGCTGCGGCTCACGCTCCGACGGGGCGAGTCGGTCCTGCTCACCCTGGCGATCCCCGTCGGGCTGCTGGTGTTCTTCTCCGAGGTGCGGGTCCTTCCCCTCCCCGACGGCGTCGACCGCCCGGTTCAGTACCTCACCCCCGGGATCCTGGCGCTCGCGGTGATGTCCACAGCGATGGTGAGCCTCGGTATCGCCACCGGCTTCGAGCGCCAGTACCTGGTCCTCAAACGCCTCGGGGCGACACCGCTCGGCCGCCCGACCCTGCTCGCCGCCAAGACCCTCGCGGTGCTCGCGGTCGAGGTGATCCAGGTCGGGGTGCTGGTCGGGGTCGCCGCCGCCCTCGGTTGGGTCCCAGGCGGGGACCCGGCTCCAGCTGTCGGGGCGGTGCTCCTCGCCACCGCCGCATTCGCCGGTATCGGGTTGACTATGGCCGGAGCGCTTCGTGCCGAGGTGACCCTCGCCGCGGCCAACGGCCTCTACCTGATCCTGCTCCTCGTAGGCGGGATGGTCTTTCCCCTCTCCCATCTCCCCGGCGGTCTGGCCGACGTCGCACGAGCCCTGCCCTCCGCCGCGCTGTCGGGCGCCCTGCACTCGAGCCTCACCGGCGGCGGGCCCGGTGGCGGCGTCGCGGCGTGGGTCGTGCTCGCCGCCTGGGCGATCGGGGCCCCGCTGCTAGCTGCGTTCAGCTTCCGCTGGGAGTAGGCACGGCCCGGGTCAGGGCCGCAGGTGCACGAACTGGTCGACTGCCATCGCCGTGAACAGCAGCGTCACGTAGCTGATCGACCAGTGGAACAGCTGCATCGCCCGGGCCTCGGTCTGCTCCCTGAGCAGCCGCCACGAGTAGGTGAGGAGCACCGCCCCGGTCGCCGCCGCCGCCACCCAGTAGACCAGGCCGGATCCCGCCGCCCAGCCGAAACCGAGGGATGCCCCTACGACCAGCAGCGAGTAGGCGCAGATCCAGCGGGCGACCCGGTCGAGGGGGGCGACGGCCGGCATCATCGGCACGTCGACCGACCGGTAGTCGTCGCGGTAGCGGAAGGCGAGCGCCCAGAAGTGCGGTGGGGTCCACACGAAGATCAGCGTGAACAGCAGCAGTGGGGCGAGGCCGATCGAATCGCGTACCGCCGCCCAGCCGACGAGGACCGGCACCGCGCCGGCCGCACCTCCGATGACGATGTTCTGCACCGAGGTCCGCTTCAACCAGAGGGTGTAGACGAACACGTAGAACAGCATCGCCCCGAGGGCGAGGGCCGCCGAGAGCAGGTTGACCTCCCCCCACAGCACGGCGAAGGCAGCGGCCTCGAGGGAGAGCGCGAAGACCAGCGCCTCGCG
>JAKABK010000081.1 GCA_021796905.1 Actinomycetes bacterium | reverse complement strand
CGTGGGCGCCGTGAGCACGGGATCCACCTCGACTGGCCCGGCCTGGTCTCGGTCGGGGTCGGACTGGCGGCGATCGTCTACGGCTTCTCCGAAGCCGACACCCGCGGATGGTCCAGCCCGCTCACCGTCGCGCTGCTCGTCGTCGGCGTGGTCCTCGTCGCCGCCTTCCTCTTGGTGGAACGCTCGAGCCCCCACCCCCTCCTGCCGCTCAGGGTTCTCGCCGACCGCAACCGGGGCGCGGCCAACCTGGTGATGCTGGTCTCGGGGATCGGCATGTTCGGGGTGTTCCTCTTCATGACCTACTACCTCCAGCTCGTCCTCGGCTTCTCCCCGATGGTCTCGGGCATCGCCTTCCTCCCGATGATCGGCGTGCTGGTCATCTCATCGGCGCTCGCCAACGCCCGCCTGCTGCCCCGCTTCGGTCCCCGATGGATGGTCACCGCTGGCATGACCCTCGCTGCCGGTGCCCTGGTGATCTTCGCCCAGCTCCAGGTGGGCTCGACCTACACGGGCGGCATCCTCGCCGGGCTGCTGGTCATGGGCGCCGGGCTCGGACTGGTGTTCGGGGCGGCGATGAACGTCGCCACCGCCGGGGCAGGAGCCGACGACGCCGGCGTCGCCTCGGCCCTGCCCAACATCGGCCAGCAGGTAGGAGGGTCGATCGGGACCGCGCTGCTGAACACCCTCGCAGCGTCGGCCACCGCCACCTACATCGGCCTCCACGGCACCTCGAAGCTCGCCCAGGCGGTCGCCTCGGTGAGAGGAGACGACCTGGCGTTCTGGGTGGCGGCCGGGGTGTTCGCCGTCGGGGCGATCTGCGCTGCCGCCATCTTCACCCGGGGCCCGATCGATGCCCCGAGCGACGCTGCGCTAGCTGGGATGATCTGAGCATGACACCGGCGACCAGCGAGCAGCCCGCCCCTGAGGTCCCCGCCACCGAGCACCCCGCCACCGAGCACCCAGCCACCGTGCACCCAGCGCGGTCGGGCCGAGCCGCGTCGGGCCCGCCGGAGCCGGGTTGTCGGCACCCACTGCGCCGGGATGCGGCAGAGAACCGCCGGCAGATCCTCGCCGCCGCCGGCCGGCTCATGGCCGAACGCGGGCTCGCCACACCCCTCGGTGACATCGCCGCGGCCGCCGGGGTCGGGATCGGGACCCTCTACCGGCGTTTCCCCGCCCGGGAGGACCTGGTCGAGGCGTTGTTCGCCGACCGTCTGGCCGCCTACCTCGCCGACCTCGAGGAGGCGTTGAGCATCCCCGACGGTTGGGACGCCTTCGTGTGGTACCTGCGCCGCTCGACGGCCCGGGAGGTCGCCGACCGGGCGCTGAGCGAACTGTTGGAGCTCGAGCTGCCCCCGGGAGCGGTCCGCCGCCTGAAGGAACGGGTCATCCCCCTCGGCGAGGCACTGCTCGAACGGGCCAAGACCAGCGGACGGCTCCGGGCCGACCTCAGCATCAGCGACGTCGTGGCGGTCAAGCACATGCTCGGCAGCGTCGGGTCGCTGCTCGCCCGGGTCGACGACACCGCCTGGGAGCGTTACCTCGACATCGTCCTCGACGGCCTGGTCGCCTCACGGGACCGGCCGAGCCGCCCGAGCCGGCCGGCGCCGGCCCTCGAACAGCTGAAGGCCGGCCCCGCGACGACCCGGTCCAGGACCGGCCGGCGCCCGGGATCCTCCGGCGGCTGAGGAGCGCCAGGCCAGCTCAGCGGCCGATGGCGGCCAGCTTCGCCCCGACCAAGCGGGCGAGGTCGGCGGGAGCCAGCTCGAGCTCGAGGCCCCTCCGGCCACCGCTCACGTAGACCGTCGGCCACCTCTCGGCGCTCGAGTCGACGACGGTCGGCAGCTTGCGTTTCTGGCCGATCGGGCTGATCCCCCCGACGACATAGCCGGTGGCCCGCTCGGCTTCGCTCGGGTGGGCCATCACCGCCTTGCGGCCGCCGAGCGCCGCGGCGAAGCGCTTCAGGTCCAGCTCTCCCGAGACGGGGACGACGGCGACCGCCAGACGCCCGTCCACGAACGCGACGAGGGTCTTGAACACCCGGTCCTCGTCGACCCCGAGCATCTCGGCGGCCTCCTGCCCGTAGGACGGCTCGTCGGGGTCGTGGTCGTAGCGGTGGACCTCGAAGTCCACCCCGGCTCGAGCGGCGACAGTGACCGCCGGCGTCGGGCCCGACGGCGGGCTCAACCCCCCGCTCCCCCGCCGACACCACCGGGGTCATCCCGGTAACCGCCACCTCCGGTGGCTCCCAGGCGCGCGAGTCGTTCTGCCACCAGGTCGATCCGCTCGTCGGGGGCGACCATGGCGAGGCGGACCCGGTCGGCGCCGGCCGGGCCGTAGAAGTCCCCGGGGGAGGCGACCACCCCCGCCGCCGAGGCCAGCCACGAGGTCCAGCCCCACGCGTCGCCGCCCGGGGCCGGGACCCACAGGTAGAAGCCTCCCCCGGGCAGCAGCACCTCCACCCCGACACCCGACAGCGCCGCGGCGAGACGCTCGAGGCGTCTGCGGTAACGGTCGCGCTGGGCGGAGGCGTGCACCGTGTCGCCGAGGGCGGCGACCGCCGCCGCCTGGGCGGGTCCGGGGACCATCATCCCGACGTGCTTGCGGACCTCTTGGAGGTACCCGACCAGTTCGGGGTCGCCGGCGTACCAGCCGACCCGCAGGCCTGCGAGATTGGACCGCTTGGAGAGCGAGTGGACCGCGACGACCCCCTCGGGCCCGGAGGAGAGGATGCTGCGTGGCGGGCCGTTCCAGGTGAGCTCGACGTAGCACTCGTCGCTGAAGACCGGCACCCGGTGCCGCCTGCCCCACGCGGCGGCTGCGTCGAGGTCGTCGAGACCTCCGGCGGGGTTGCCCGGCGAGTTGACCCAGAGCAGGAGGGCGCGCTCCGCGTCCGCGGGGGCGACCGCCGACAGGTCGAGACGCCAGTCGGCGTCGAGTGGGACCGGCACCGCTCGCAGGCCCGCCAGCTCGGCACCCATCGCGTAGGTCGGGTAGGAGACCTCCGGGTAGAGGACCGTGTCCCGAGACGGCTCCCGCAACCGGAGCCACTGGGGAGTGGTGGCCACCAGCTCCTTGGTCCCGACGCACACGCCGATCGCGCCGGTCGGGGTCGCCAGACCGAAGGTGCCCTCGAACCACGCCGAGATCGCTTCCAGCAGGGCGGGGGTTCCGACCGACGGCGGGTAGCCGCGGGTCGCCCCGCCGGCGTCGGCGTCGGCCAGGGCGGCGAGCACCGAGGCGGGCGGCGGGTCGACCGGCGTCCCGACCGACAGGTCGACCGCCCCACCGGGCAGCAGGCCAGCGGCACGACGTGCCGGGGCGAGCCGTTCGTAGGGGTAGGCCGGCGGGACCCATCCCCGTCCGGGGGCGCCGGCGGGGCTGGCGCCGGTCGCTGCCTCGCTCACGGGTTGCCCGCCCCGACCCGGAACGCGGCGAAGCGGGCCGCGCCGGCCCGGTCGACCCGGACCCGCAAACGTGCCGCATCGTCCCCGTGGGTCTCGACCAGCACTTCACCTTCACGGTGGACGGCCGCGAGGACCTCGCCGTGCTCGTAGGGCACACACAGCTCGATCACCTCGAGGGTTGCCCGCAGACGGTCCCCGACTGCTCGTAGCAGCCCGTCCACCCCCTCCCCGGTCCGGGCCGAAAGCACCAGGCCGCCGGGATGGCGCTGCGCGAGCCGGGCCGCCTCGACGGTGAGGTCCGACTTGTTGAACGCCATCAGCTCGGGAACCCCGCCGGCCCCGATGTCCGCCAGCACCGCCCTCACCGCCTCGATCTCCACTTCAGGTTCAGGGCTGGCGGAGTCGACCAGGTGGACCAGCAGGTCTGACTCCTCGACCACCTCGAGGGTGGAGCGGAACGACTCGACCAGCTGGTGGGGGAGCTTGCGGACGAAGCCGACGGTGTCGGAGACCAGCACCGCCTCCCCGCCGGGTAGCTGCAGACGCCGGGTGCGGGGATCGAGGGTCGCGAACAGGCGGTCCTCGACCAGCACCCCGGCGTCGGTCAGGCGGTTGAGCAGGGTGGACTTCCCGGCGTTGGTGTAACCGACCAGCGACACCGAGAACAGCCGGCTGCGCCGTCGGCCCTTGCGCTGCAGGCGACGGGTCTCGGTCAGCTGGCGCAGCTCGGCCTCGAGGCGGCTCACCCGGCGCAGCAAGCGTCGGCGGTCCTCCTCGAGCTTGGTCTCGCCCGGTCCACGGGTGCCGATCCGGCCGGCCTGCTGGGAGAGGGCGGCGCCCCGGCCCCGCAAGCGGGGCAGCCGGTAGCGGAGCTGGGCCAGCTCCACCTGGGCCTTGCCCTCCTCGCTGCGGGCGTTCTGGGCGAAGATGTCGAGGATCACCGCGGTGCGGTCGATCGCGGTCCGACCGAGGATCTTCTCCAGGTTGCGGGACTGGGCGGGGGACAGTTCGTCGTCGAAGACCACCGTGTCGGCGTCGACCGCCTCGGAGAGCTGGCGGAGCTCCTCGGCCTTGCCCCGCCCTATGTAGGTGGCCGGGTCGGGGGCGTCCCGGCGCTGCAGCACCCGGGCCGCCTCGTCGGCGCCGGCGGTGTCGACCAGCAGTGCCAGCTCGTCGAGGTGCCGTTCGGTCTGGTCCTCGGTGGCGGGAGGGATCGTGACGCCGACCAGTACGATCTTCTCGCGCAGGTCCCGCTCGATGAGGCTCATCGGCTGGGGGCACCGGAGGTCGCGGGCGGGGCGGCGCCGGGGACCGCGGTGGCGTCGAGAGCGACCCGGCAGATCGCGATCCGCTCGCTCGGGCCGGCCAGGCGGGCCGATCCGTCCCCGTCGAGGTGGACCACCAGCGAACCGCCCGGCTGGTGGACGGTGACCGCCGATCCGACCCGGCCCCAGTGATGGAAGGCGACAGCGGCGGCGACCGACCCGGTCCCGCACGCCTCGGTCTCGCCCACCCCCCGCTCCCAGACCCGCATGGTCAGCTCGTCGGCTCCGGGACCGAGGACCACGAGCTCGACGTTGCGCCCGGCCGGGTCGGAGGGATCGGGCCGCCCCAGCTGCGTGCCGAGCGCCGCGAGGTCGACCCCGGCCGGGTCGGGCCCGGCGACGACCAGGTGCGGGTTGCCGACCCGCACCTGCATCCGCCCGTCGTCGACGTTGCAGCCGCCGTCGACGTCGAGGATCTGCGCTCGGCCCATGTCGACCTCGGCCCACGCCGTCGAGGGTCCCCTCAGCTCGATCACCACCCGACGGTCGCCGGCGGGGGTGCTCACGGTGAAAGTCGCGCCGGGCACGACGACGCCGGCGTCGGCAGCGGCGTGCGCCAGGCAGCGCATCCCGTTCCCGCTCATCTCGGCCTCGGAGCCGTCGGCGTTCCACAACCGGAACGACAGCACCGGCGCAGCGTCGTCGCCGTGCCTGCCGGCGGGACGGCGCCCGACGACCAGGCCGTCGGCGCCGATACCCCGGTGACGGTCGCAGAGCCGGCTGGCGAGGTCCCCGTCGGGCTCGACCTCCGGGTCCAACGCGACCAGGAAGTCGTTGCCGAGCCCGTGGTACTTGCCGAGCTCGACGGTCACGACCTCGGTGGGGACGGTGGTCATGGTGCGCTCCAGTCTCCCAGCAGGCGGGCGCTGACTGCCAGCGGATCGTCCGCCGCCTCGAACCAGACGACCCGGGGGTCGCGGCGCCACCACACCCGCTGCCGTCGGGCGAAGGCCCGGGTGCGGCGCAACGCATCCTCGGTGGCGACCGAGAGCGGCACCCCGCGCTCCAGGTGCGCGAGCAGCTCGCGGTAACCGAGGGCCTGGCGGGCAGTGCGCGACAATCCACCGGGGCGGGCGGCGAGCGAGCGGACCTCCTCGAGCAGCCCGGCGTCGAGCATTGCCTCCAGACGCCGGGCGATCCGCTCCGAGGCCACCTCGCGCTCGGTCCAGACCCCGGCGATCCTCCACCCGGGCTCCGGGTAGGCCTCGAGGCCCGGCCCGTAGGAGGAGAAAGGCCTCCCGCTGCCGAGGGTCACCTCCAGCGCCCGGAGGACCCGCCGGCGGTTGCCCGGCAGCATCCGCTCGGCGGCGAGCGGGTCGAGGGCGGCCAGGCGACGGTGCAGGGCCAGCGTGTCGTCCTCGCGCTCCAACTCGGCGAGGACCTCCGGGTAGCGACCCGGGGGGGTCAACCCGTCGACCAGCGCCCGGAAGTACAGCCCGGTGCCGCCGACGAGCAGCGCCCGGTGCCCTCGCCGCTCGATGCCCGCGACGGCTTCCCGGGCGGCGCCCACCCAGCGCGACAGCGTCCACTCCTCGCACGGGTCGGCCAGGTCGATGAGGTGGTGGGGCACCCCGCCCCGAGCGGCGAGGTCGGGTTTGGCCGTGCCGATGTCCATGCCCCGGTAGACCTGCATCGAGTCGACGGTCACGATCTCGACGTCGCCGAGCGCTCGCGCGACCTCGACCGCCACCGCCGACTTTCCCGAAGCGGTCGGACCGACCAGCGCCAGGTGGCGGACCGGCGGTGCCTCCCCGGGACGAGCCGGGCGCAGCGGCACAGCCCCCCCTCCGTCCCCCCTGGCCGGTCGGGCACTGCCCACAGCTGACGGTCCGCTCAGAGGGCCGCCACCGGGATGCGGGTGCGGTGCCGGGGCTCGGCGGTGACCTCGACCAGCTCGCCCACCAAGAAGTGCGGGGCGGCCCGCACGATCCGGGCGTCGGCGATGGTCCCCGGGCGCAGGACACCGGGTGCTGCGGGCAGGTGGACGAGCTTGGCTTGGCGGGTCCGGCCCGAGACCATCCCCGGGTCCCGCTTGGAGGGTCCTTCCACCAGCACCTCCTCCACCCTGCCGACCCGCGCCTGGTGGTGGGCCAGCGCGGAACGCTCCACGACCACCCGGAGCCGCTCGAAGCGCTCGGCGACCACCTCCGGGGCGACGAAGGCCTCCTGCCGTGCAGCCGCCTCGGTGCCCGGGCGGGGTGAGTACACGAAGGTGTACGCACTGTCGTAGCCGGCCTCGGCGACCACTTCCAGGGTGGAAGCGAAGTCGTCCTCGCTCTCGCCGGGGAACCCGACGATGATGTCGGTGGTGACCGCGAGGTCGGCGATCGCGGAGCGAGCCGCGGCGAGCCGCTCCAGGTAGCGCCCGGCGGTGTACCCCCGGTGCATCGCCGCGAGAACCCGGTCGCTCCCGGACTGCAACGGCAGGTGGAGGTGCTCGCAGACCGCCTCCTCGGCGGCCATCGCCTCGATCGTCTCGGGACGCAGGTCCTTCGGGTGCGGACTGGTGTAGCGCACCCGCCGGATGCCGGGAACCGCGGCCACCGCCCGGAGCAGGTCGGCGAACAGCGGTCGGGCCCGGGGGCGCTCGGCGCCGGCCCACACC
>JAKABK010000080.1 GCA_021796905.1 Actinomycetes bacterium | reverse complement strand
CTCTTCGCCACGGTGGGTGCCCCGACACTCCGAAGACCCGGTAGCGGACCGCCGGCGGCGATGGCGGCGTGGGCCGCGGTGAGGAAGCGGGTCGCGTCCCACACCCCTTCGAGGTCGGCGCCGGGCAGGGGTGGGAGCAGTGGCTGGGAGGCCCCGACCGCGACCACCACCGCGTCGTGGTCGTCGGCCAGGCGGTCGAGGTCGGCGGGGGTGATCTCGTGGTCGACCTCGATGCGGACACCGGCCGCCCGGAGAGCGTCGACCGGCCGGCGGGCGACGGAGTCGGGCAGGGTGAAGTCGGGGATCCCCCAGCGCAGGAGGCCGCCGCAGTCGTGGTCGCGCTCGTAGACGGTGACCTCCGCCCCGTGAGCTGCCAGTTCGGAGGCGGCCGCGAGCCCGGCGGGGCCGGAGCCGACCACAGCGACCGACAGCCCCTTGCCGTCCTCACCCTTAGCCTCGAGGGGCGGGACCGGGGCGTTGTCGGTTATGAAGCGCTCCAGGGCGCCGATAGCCACCGGCGTGCCGCCCTGGAGCGACCAGGTGCACACCCCTTCGCACTGGAGCGCCTGGTCGCAGACCCGGGAGCAGATGTCCGGGAGCCACGAGGTGCGCCGCAGGACCTGGTGGGCCCCGTCGAGGTCGCCCCTGGCGACCGCTTGGACGAACGCCGGGATGTCGTTGTGGGTCGGGCACCCGCGCACACAGGTCGGGTCGGGGCAGGCGATGCAGCGGGCGGCCTCGCCGAGCGCCTCGGCCCAGCCGGCGAGTCCCCGGCGGGTCTCGGTACGGTCGTGGTCGAGGTCGGTGGGGTGGGCGGTCCCGGTCGGGTGACGGGGCGCGACCAGGGCGGGACCGTCGACGACGATCGCGGCGAACGGGCAGGTACGCACACACTGGCGGCAACCGACGCACGCGGCCTGGTCGGCCACGACGGTCCAGGTGACGGGGTCCAGGTCGAGGGCGGCGGTCGGGCAGCGGATCACGCACTCCTGGCACCCTGCGCAACGGTCGAGCAGGACCCGGACGTGGGGGTGCTCGGTGACCGGGGCGGCGGGGAGGGTGCCGGTCCCGCCGGTGGTGGGCTCGGTGAGGGTCATCGGGGGCTCCTTGGCTGCTCGGTGGAGGTGGCTGCTCGGGGTGGGTGGGTGGTCGCAGTCGGGAGGGAGGGGGTCACGACGCGGCGTGCATGATCACGTAGAGCCATCCGGCGATGGCGCCGAAGGCGACCACCACGGCAAGGCTGGCGAGGCGGGCGGCGACGGGGTGGGAGGCGACCGGGTCGATGTCGCGACCCGAGATCCTCCAGGTGCTCCAGGCCGCGGCGAGGGTCCCGGCGGCGATCACGCCGAGCTGGACGGCGACGATCGACGGGTTCGAGAGCAGGCGCAGGTCGTAGAGGCTGGAGTGGGTGCTGCCGGCGCCGAACCAGGCACCGATCGACGGCACGATCCGAGAGGCGTGCTTGAAGAACTTCGGGAGCTGGCGGGCGAAGTAGTCGGCGCCGACCACCGGGATCACCCCGTAGGCGAGGGGAACGAAGAAGGACCGGAAGCGGCTCTGGCGGTCGACGAACGACGACGACGTCGGCGACGGCTGGTGCCAACGCTCCAGGTCCTTGCCGAGCAGTCGGGACATCACCCAGGCGGTACCGGCGAAGACTGCGGCGACGGCGGCGATGATCCCGAGGTAGTCGACCGGGTCGGGGTAGGCCATGCCGGTCACCCGGTTGAGCCAGCCGTCGAGGGAGGCATAAGGGCTGGTGGCGTTGACCTGCTGGAAGACCACCAGACCCCACAGGACGGCGACCGCCCAGGCGACGTCGGCACGCCGGCGGCTGGGGGCGACCACGGAGGTGAGCGGGCGCTGCACGAACAGCCCGACGTTGTCGGAGGGGCAGGCCTTGTAGCACTCGGAGCACAGTCCGCAGGTGAGGTTGGAGTCGGCGCTTCCCGGCCAGGTGTACCACGGGCAGCCGTAGCCCTCGTCCCCGCCGCGCATGCAGTCCTTGGTCTCACACGACAGGCACACCTCCCGGTCCCGGGTGCGGAACCCTGCGGCCGACCCGATCGCCCCGACGCTGCCGATCAACGCCGAGAGCGGGCAGACGTACCGGCAGAAGGTGCGCCGCTCGAAGACCAGGAAGAACACCAGCGCGGAGCTGACGATCCCGAGGACCATGAAGCTCGTGGCCATCGGGTTGCCCGGCCCGGCGATGTTGAACAGCTCCTCGATCCAGGTGAGCAGGAGAAAGGCGCCGACCGAGGCCAGGAGGCCGTAGCGGGCGACCGGCTCGGGGAGCTTCTTGCCGAGGCCGAGCGCCCGCTGGGTGCGTTGCCAGAAGGTCCGTCGTTGGACCCACTCGCCGAAGCCCCCGAAGGGGCACATGGCGCACCAGGCCCGCCCGACGGTGACCATCATCACGAACACCAGGCAGAACCAGATGTACCAGGTGATCGCGGTGCCGAAGTTGAGGCCCGGCACGACGGTGCCGAGCAGTCCGAGGAAGATCACCATCCAGAAGACGATCTGGTTCGGCAGGATCAACAGGAACTGGAACCGGCGGCTGTGCAGGATCCGGGCGACGCGGGGATGGCGGGCGAGGTCGTGGCCCGCCGGCTGGTCGGTACCGGAGAACCTCTCCTCCATCCCGGCTCGCCGGGGCGGGCGGAGGTGGACCGCCACTGCGACCGGGTCGGGAAGGCCGGGAGCCGGAGCCGGGGATCCGGTGCTCACGTCGGGGGGGACGGCCACTGCCATGGGTCACTCTCCGTTGGATCCGTCCCACTTGTCAAGTGGGTAACTACATGTCCACTCCTACGGTAAGCCCTCTCGAGCGGGAAGTCAAGCTGGGGGCTACACTTGCTGCTGTGAACATGACGTTGTCGAAGCGGGGGGACTACGTGGTGCGCTCCGCCCTGTCGCTGGCACGCGCCTGGCCCGCCGGTGAGCCCCGCAAGATCCGGGAGGTGGTCGCGGAGATGGGCGTGCCCCAGACCTTCGCCTCCCAGATCCTCGCCGACCTGGTCCGCGCCGGCCTGGCCACCTCCAAGTCGGGTAAGGACGGCGGGTACCGGCTGTCGCGGGACCCGGCCGCGATCTCCCTGGTGGAGGTGGTCGAGGCGGGCGAGGGGCCGTTGAGGGCCGAACGCTGCGCGCTCGGTGACGGCCCGTGCCGGTGGGACGCGGTCTGCCCGCTGCACGAGACCTGGCGGGCGGCGACCGACGCCCTCCGGGAGGTTCTCGGATCCACCAGCCTCTCGCAGCTCGCCGCCAGGGACGCCGCGCTCGAGCAGGGTGGCGTCACCGCGCCGCCCGACCCCCATCGCAATCCCGGGACCAACCTCTCCGTCGACGACCGGGTGGTCGTCGACGCCGGTCTCGACGCGGTCGACGCCGGAGTCGGCGACGACGAGCTCCTCTCCGGACTGATCGCCCGGGCCTACGACGAGGCCGAAGCCGTCCGCTCGAGCGTGCTGCCCTCGGGGTCCCCGTGGGGGCCGATGAAGGTCGCGGTGCGTTCCCGTCCGGTCGAGCCGGGCAGGTCGGGCGAGCGGGCCGGTGCCCCCGGGTCGGGTGGCGGTGGGCCGGTCCTCGCCCGTCGGCTCTCCTGGGAGGCGTCCGGCCTGCGCGGTGCCCGGGGCTGTGGTTCCCACGCCGACGTGGAGCTGTCTGCGCGCGGCCTCGCCCCCGGGCGTACCGAGGTGCGCCTCACTGGGCGGATCCGCCCCCCCGAGGGCTCCTCCGAGGAGCGGATCGCCCAGGTCGCGTTGCGTTCCTTCCTCCGCCAGCTCGCCCGGGTGGCGGAGGAGCGGGCCGGGGCGATCAGCGCCGGCGCCGGACGGTCGCGCTGACCCGGCCGGCGGGACGGAGGGTGACGCTCGGCCTGGCGGTCACCAGCTCGGGCCGGTGGACCTCGATCCGCCAGTCGCCGAGCAGCGCGGCGAGCACGAGCGGCAGCTCGGCCAGGGCGAACGACGAGCCGATGCAGTTGCGCCGCCCGTGGCCGAAGGGCAGGTAGGCCGCCCCGGGCTCCTCCGGGCCCAGCCAACGGCCCGGGTCGAAGGCCTCGGGTCGGTCCCAGTGGGCCGGGTCGCGGTGCATGCCGAGAGGGCTGACGGTCACCATTGCGCCTGCGGGCACCGGACAGCCGGCGAGGCTGGTCGCCGCGGACGCCTCCCGGCTGAGGAACCACGCCGGCGGGTAGAGCCGGAGCGTCTCCCGGACCACCGCGCGGGTCCAGCGGAGCCCGGGGAGCTCTGCCGGTCCGGGAGGGCGGCGCCCGCTCGTCGCGTGGACCTCCGCGACGAGCCGCTCCCCGGCGTCGGGATGACAGGAGAGCAGGACCAGCGCCCAGGTGAGGGCTTGGGCTGTGGTCTCGTGGCCGGCGAAGAGGAAGGTGACGACCTGGTCGCGGATCTCGTCGTCTTCGAGCGGTCGGCCGGCGGGATCCCGGCAGGCGAGGAGCGCGTCGAGCAGGTTGGTCCGGGGAGCCCCGTCGGGCACCTCCCGGCGTCTGTCGGCCACGAGCCGCTTCACCAGAGCGTCGATCCTGACCCGGGACGCCGCCAGGCGCCGGTTGGCGGGACTCCACCGGCTCGACCAGAGCGCTTCGGCCAGCCGTGTCGGCAGCGCCTCGCGGTAGAAGATCCGGGTTCCGGAGCGCAGCACCGTGGAGAAGTCCTCGAGCTCGTCGCCGAGGTCGGCTCCGAACAGGCTGCGGGCGGCGATGTCGAGGGCGAGGCGGGCCATCTCCCGGTCCACGGCCACCTCACCCCCCTCCGGCCAGGTCGCGCCGAGAGCCCGGGCCCGCTCCACCATCGTGGGCGCGTACGCCGCGATCGCGTCGGGCCGGAACGCCGGCGCCACCGCCCGGCGGAGCCGGTGGTGCAGGTCGCCTTCTGCGGTGACCAGCGAGGTGTGCCCGATGACCCGGGCGACGTCGCGGTAGAACCGGCCCCGCTCGGCGATCCCATCGACCCGGGTGTCGAGCACCGCCCGGGCGAGCTCGGGCTCGGCGACGTAGGCGACCGGGCAAGGACCGAGGTCGACCCGGCTGGCCCCACCGCGGAGTTGCAGGCGGTCCACCGCGGCAGGCAGGTCGGTGAGCAGTCGGAGGTTGGCCCACCTCTGCCACGCACTCGCCGCCCGAACGGGTCTCACCTCCTCATTGTCGTCGCCACGCCGCCACCGTGGTGGCGGCGCGCACGGGACAGGGTGGCACTGCAACTCTTCCGAGATGTCGAGAGACGAAGGACCGGGTACCAGTACGAAACGGACTTCGTGGCGGCATGTCGGTCGGGAAGAGCGCGAGGCGGACGCACGAAGATGGGAGCTTTCCGGCGTCGACTGCGCCACCGGGCGGCTCGCCTTGCGCCGGGATGTCCCACCACCGGCCCGGTCGGGCGCACCTCGGTGTCAGAGCCCACTGGTTCACCACTCCCGTCCCACCTCGATGGATGACCGTGGGAGTCGCCTACCGACCGGTTGCCGGGGCCTGGGCCCAGGGATAGTGTCCCAGGACTCAACGGGAGCGAGGGGCTGCAGTGGCCGGGAAGGGGTCGCGGGTCGGCGGGTACCGCTCGGCGCTGCACAGTCGTGACCTGCGCAGACTGCTCACCGGCCAGATCATCTCCAACAGCGGCTCGTGGGCCTACAACGTGGCCCTCGCTGCCTTCCTCTACGACCGCACCCACTCCGCGGCGTGGGTGGCCGCCGGGACCCTCGGGCGGTTCGTCCCGTCGCTGCTGCTGAGCGCCTACGGCGGAGTCGTCGCCGAGCGTTTCGAGCGGGTCGCCCTGATGACCTGGGTCAACGTCGTAGCCACGATCGTACAGGCCGCGCTCGCCGCTGTGATCGTCGCAGGCGGTCCCGTCGGGCTGGCCCTCGTGCTGGCGGCCGCCACCTCGATCGTCGGGCTCCCCTACCAGCCGGCGGTCGCCGCGGTCATCCCCCAGGTCGTGGGCGAGGACGACCTGGCCGCGGCCAACGGGGCCAGCGCCACCATCGACAACCTGGTGGTCGTCGTAGGACCGGCACTCGGTGCCGTGCTGCTGATCGCCGCCGGCCCGGGCGCGGCGGTGGTGGTAAACGCCGCCAGCTTCGCCGTCGCCGCCCTCGTCGTGCGCACCATTCGCGTCCGGAGCAAGCCGAGCGACGTCACCGCCGGCGGCCGGGCCGGGGCGCTGCGCCAGGTCGCCGACGGCTTCAAGGCTGTGCTCGGCTCGGGTGCCGCCGCGCTGTTCGTCGGCTTCAGCGTCGTCGCCAGCTTTGTCTACGGCACCGACACCGTTCTGTTCGTCGCCGTCTCCAGCAGCCAGCTGCACACCGGGACCTCCGGGTACGGTTACCTCCTCGCCGGGCTCGGGGTGGGTGGCCTGGCTGGCGCCACCGTGCTGAACCGCATAGCCGCCAAGCCCCGACTGGCCTACTGGATCGTCGGGGCGATGGGCGTCTACTGCCTGCCGACCGCCCTGCTGGTCGTGGTGCACAGCCCGCTGGTGGCCTTCGCCATCGAGGCGGTGCGCGGCGCCGGTACCCTCGTTGTCGATACCCTCGCGATCACCGCCCTCCAGCGCTCGGTTCCCCGCGACATGGTGGCAAGGGTCTTCGGGGCATTCTTCGCCCTGGTGATCGGCGCCATCAGCCTGGGGGCTCTCGTTGCGCCGTTGGTGTTGCGCGCCGGGCTGCACCCGGCTCTGCTCGTCTTCGGGCTCGGTGTGCCCCTGGTCTGCCTCCTCGGACTGCCTGCCTTGCGCCGCAACGACGACGCGATCGCGGCGGGCGCCGCCATCCTCGCCCCGCGTGTCGCCACCCTCGAACGGCTCGACCTCTTCGCGTCCGCCACCCGCGCCGCCTTGGAGCGCTTGGCTGCCGACGCGGAGGAGCTCTCGGTTGTTGCGGGGACCGTGGTGGTGGCCGAGGGGGAGCGGGCCGACGCCTTCTACGTCGTGGAGCGCGGGTTGCTGGACGTTTCGGCGGTGGGCGAGGTCGGAGGCGCGCAGCGGCACCTGCGGGACCTGGGCGACGGCACCTACTTCGGGGAGATCGGGCTGCTCGCCGGCGGGGTGCGCACGGCGACGGTGCGGGCGACGTCGGGGTGCGAGCTGCTGAAGATCGGTGGCGAGGAGCTCCTGGCAGCCCTGACGGACCTGAGTGCCTCCCCGTCGCTGCTGGAAGGGGCTCGCAGCCGGATGCAGCTCACCCACCCGTCCCGGGCCGGCCTGTTGAAGGCTCCGGGCACGGCACCCGGCGCTGTCTGAAGCTCCTATGTCAAGGAGGACGTTGGGGCGAACGTCAGTTCGGCGGCCACGATGACGCTTCGGTCGGGGGTCGCGAGGCGCAGCAGGTGGCGACGCCCAGCAACGGCGATG
>JAKABK010000079.1 GCA_021796905.1 Actinomycetes bacterium | reverse complement strand
ATCTAGAGGTCGAAGTACGGGCAGCCGGTGGCGCCGATCACCTCGACCAGCTCGTCGGTGAGCTGGGAGGGGTACAGGTACAACAGGCGCACCCGGTCGACGCGTTCGGCGACCGCCTCGACCAGCTCGATGATCGCACCGGGGGACCCGAGGTCCCGGCCGTAGGAAGCGAGGTCCTGGGCGACGAGGACCACCTCCCGGGCCCCGAGGGCGTCGACCTCGGCGAGGAGGTCCTCGAAGCGCCGGGAGCGCTGCCGGCCCCGGAACGACGGGATCGCGCAGAACCCGCAGCGCCGGTCGCAACCCTCGGCGACCTTCAGGTAGGCCCACGGGGCGCTCGCCGGCGGGCGGGGCAGCTCGAGCAGGTCGAACGCCGGCACCTTGGCTCCCCGGGTCGGTCCGAGGGCCACCGGAGCGGCGAGCAGGTCCTCGCCGAAGCCGGCGACCCGGTCGACCTCGGGGAGGGCGGCGGCCAGCTCGGCGCCGTAACGCTCGGCGAGGCAGCCGGTCACTACCAGCCGGGCCCCGGGCCGGCGCCGGCCCGCCAGGTCGAGGATCGCCTCGATCGACTCCTGGCGGGCAGCCTCCACGAACGCGCAGGTGTTGACCACCACGACATCCGCAGCTTCGGGTCGATCGGCAGGGGAAAGACCTCCCGAAGCGAGGCTCCCGGTCAGCTTGTCGGAATCGACCTGGTTCTTCGGGCAGCCGAGCGTCTCTACCCAGTACCGCACCGCAGCAGCCTACCGGTCGGGAGCCGCGGCGCTCCCGCAGTCGGCGGCGGCGCCGTCCCCCCGGTACTACCGTGGGTGTGTGGCCGCGCCAGCGCTCTCGACGCTCTCGACGCTGGTCTCCGCCGACCGGCCGAGGCCCTGGGTGGTCGTCGGCGTCGACCCGTCACCCTCGTCCCGCCAGGCGATCGCCTGGGCTCGGCACTACGTCGCGGCGACGTCGGGGACGCTCGTGGCCTGCAGCGCGGTGCCGGGACAGCAACCGAGCTTCGACGACCGCCCGGAGCGGGTCGCCGCCCTCGAGCAGCGGTCGCGTGACGACCTGGCCGCAGCGGAGGTACGGACCCGCCAGATCCTCGTCAGCGAGCTCGGCGAGCAAGGAGCCGACCAGACCGTCGAGGTGGTCCGCGCCGGCGGCGTCGCCGACGTGCTCGTCGCGGTCTCCGACGGAGCGGACCTGCTGGTCATAGGCACCACCCCCCGGGGCCGCCTCGGCGGGGCACTGCTCGGCGCCTTCCGTCCCAGGGTGGTGGGAGCGACCCGCTGCCCGGTGGTGCTCGTCCCCGCCCCCGATCCGTCCAGCTGACCGCCCGACCCTCCCCGTCGGGCTGGCCCCGGGCCGCCCGAACCGGCTCCTGGATCGGGCGGTCAGAGGTCGACCTGCCCGCCGTCGTCGACTTCGCCGCCCCCGACCGGCACTGGTCTGGCGCGACAGGCGGGGCTCAGCGAGCCTGTCGGGGGCCTGCGCCGAGCTCGACCGGCGGGAGGTCACGGATCTGGGCGGTGCTGAGCCCGACTTCGATCGCCTCTCCCGCCCGGGGCCGCACCGTCCCGATCGGGATCGCCACCTGCTTGCGCCCCCACAGGTGCCCTTCTTGTAGCAGGACGTGGGTGACGTGCTGGTCGGCGGGGTCCACGACCAGGCCCTGCACCCGGCCGACCTCCCCGTCGCTCGCTCGCACCCGGTCACCGCGGCGGACCTCGACCTCCCCGACGGGAACCTTGTCGGCGACGATCGGCGAGGCGATCCCGCCGATCCCCGTGCCGGCGCCGACGACCCCGAAATAGGGCCAGGCCATCGCCGAGGCCGGCCCGACGAAGTCGTCCGCCCCGCCCTGGTAGGGCACGAACCAGGTCTCCTCCGCCTGCTCGAGGCGGTCGAAGCCTTCCTGGTCGAGCTCGACGCGGATCGGGGTACCGGCGGAGGAGACCAGCCCCACCGGGACGAGCCGGGCGAGACCGACCCGGTGCGCCGGCTCGACGGCCAGGTGGGTGAGACGCGGCCCGAGCGGGTCCAGGGCCACCCAGATCAAGCGCCCGAGGGGACCGTCGGCACCGACGACCTCGGAGCCGATCCGGTAGCCGTCCGCCTCGGTCGGCTCGACCGAGGCGGCGCCGGGTTCCGGCGGCTCGGTCCCCGGAGCACCGGGACCGCTCATCGACCCCTCCCGGGCCTGTCGGTCCCGGTGATGGGCACCCCGGCCCCGACGGTGGGTAGCGTCACCGACCGACTACTTCTTCGCGCCGAGCATCCGGTTCATCTTGGTACCGCAGACCGGGCAGGTGCCCTGCGCCGCCGGCCGGCCGTTGGCCAGCGTGACCTCCTGGCCGTCGAACTCCCGCTTCTCCTTGCACTTCACGCAGTAGCCCTCGTAGGTGGCCATAGACTCTCCAGCTCCTCGCTGTTGGGGGGACGCCAGAGCCTACCGGCGCTGCAGCCTGCCGCCGTTTCGGGCACCCACGCTGCCAGGATCGCGCAGCGACGATCCGGGCTCCGGTGGGTACTACTGGCACCGAGCACGCCCGTCGGGGCGGTCAGCGGATCAGGAGAGGAGCCAACGTGTCCTGGGTCACCGAGCGACCTCGGGGTGATCCCCCCACCAGCACCGGCCGCTTCGCGGTCCGGGTCGCCCGGCCGTGGGTCGGAGCGCTCGCCGGCCTGGCGGTGACCGTCGTCGGGGCCTGGGCCACGGCAGCGGTCTTCGTCGGCCCGCTGTTCGGCTACCAGGTCACCTCCGCCGTTGCGTGGCACTGGTCGAGGCTCGCCTGGGCCCTGCATCTCGCCCCCGGCGGGGTGGCGACGACAGCCGGCCTGCTGCTCCTCGGGGGCTCGGCGTCGGACCGGGTGGTGAAGGTACCGCTAGGACTGCTCGTGGTCGCCGCCGGCGCATGGCTGGTCCTCGGGCCGGCCGCGTGGGGATGGGTCGGCCACGGTGCCGCCTACCTCCACGCTCCCGGAGCCAAGGAGGCGTTCGTCCGCCAGGCCGGGGCAGCGCTCGGGCCCGGGGTGCTCCTCGTGGCCCTCGGCGCGGCTGTCGCCAGCCGTCCGCCAGCCCAGGTGACCGTCGCGGTCCCGCTGCCCGCCGCCCCCTGGGTGCCGGCCGGTCGGACCCGCTACGACGCATCCGACGTCGAGCCGACCGCCTCCTACCCGGTGGTCCCGCCGGCGGCTCCGCTCGCGATGCCCCCACCGCAGGCGGCGACCCCCTGGGACGGCGCGGCACCGTGGGAAGGCGCGGCGCCCTGGGAAGGCGACCCGACCGCCCCTGGATGGGAGCCGCCGGTCTGACCCCGGGGCAGGTGTAGCCCCGGTGGGAGCAGGGAAAGTACCCGGCGAGGAGCACGAGGAGGTATACGGCCCATGTCAGTAGGTAATTTCTCGGGGGGCGCGGTCCCGGGTGCCGAGGCCCCGAGGGTGACTTCGTGGAACACGGTCGCGAGCTACGCCACCTACGCAGAAGCTCACGCCGCCGTGGACCGGCTGGCGACGGCCGGGTTCCCGATCGAGGAGATCGAGATCGTCGGCTCGGACCTGCGAAGCGTGGAGCGGGTCACCGGCCGGCTCAGCTTGGCGCAGGCCACAGCGAGCGGCGCAGGCAGCGGGGCGTGGGTCGGGCTGTTCGTCGGGTTGATCGTCGGGTTGTTCACCGTCGGGCCGGCATGGCTCGGGCTGATCGTCGGGGGGATCCTGATCGGAGCCGCCTTCGGCATGGTCCTCGGGCTGGCCTTCGGGATCGCCGCGCGACGCCGGGGCGAGTACTCGGCGCTGCGGACCGTGGTCGCCACCCGTTACGACGTGATCGCCCTCGACGGCACGGCCCCCGCGGCCCGTGATGCGCTCGGGGTGGCCCCTCCACCGCCGACCGCCCCGCCACCTCCCCCCGTCTACTCCTGATCGCCGGGGTCTCCTCAGGCATCCGGCCCGGGCTCGACCGGGTCGTTCCAGCGCGGCGAGGTGGTCCGCGGAGGGCGGAGACGGGCGTCGAGCACGACCAGCTGCGGTGAGCAGCACCCACCCGCCCGCTCCAGTGCCCGGCTGATCGCGCCTGGCAGGTCCGATCCGGGACCGACCCGCTCGGCGCCCACGCCGTAGGCGCCGGCGAGGGCGACCCAGTCCGGGCCGACCAGGTCGACGCCCGAGGCCGCCGCGCCCGAGCGGGCCTGGTCGAAGCGCAGCATCCCGTAGCCGCCGTCGTCCACGACGACGACCACCAGACCGAGCCGCTCCTGCACCGCGGTCGCCAGCTCCCCGACCGCCATGGCGAGCCCGCCGTCCCCGCACACCGCCAGGGTCGGACGGCCGCTTCGGGCCGCGCCGAGCGCGGCCGGCAGGGCGAAACCGAGCGTCCCCCACCCGACGGGGTACACCAGGCAGCGGGAGCGCCGGAAGCGGCTGTATCCCCCCACCCAGTAGCCGGCGACCGCCATGTCGGCGACGACGACCCCGTCGGGGGGCACGCTGTCGCCGACCGCCTCGGCGAGCCGGAGACCTTCCGCCTCCAGGGGTGTCGAAGCCAGACGGTCCCGGACCGCGGCGGTGACCGCCGCGGCCGGGCAACGCCCCGCTCCGGGAGCGGGCCCTCGACCCGCCAACCGGGCTGCCAAGGCCTCGAGGGTGGCGCCGATGTCGGCTACGACCGTCAGCTCCGAGCGGTAGCCGCGGTCCACGGCAGCCGCGTCGCAGTTGATCATCGCGGTCCGCCGACCGAGTGGCAGCGAGAAGTTGGCGGTGTCCATGCCCGCGAGGTCGGAGCCCGCCACGACCACCAGGTCCGCCCCGGCGAGCAGACGGGTCACTTCTGGTTCGTGGGCTGGGGCGTCGACGGCGCAGCGGTGCCCGGCGGGCAGGGCCCCACGGCCGGCGAAGGTCGTGACGACCGGGGCGTCGAGCAACTCGGCGACCCGGCGCAGCACGTCCTCCGCCCCGGCCTGCACCACGCCCCCGCCCGCCCAGATCACGACCGAAGCGGAACCTTCGACCAGCTCGGCCAGCTCCCCGACCGCTGCCGGGTCCGGTGCCGGCGCGTCGGCGACCCGGGGCTCGGGCCGGCCGGCGGGAGCGGCGGCGGAGACGACGTCGGTCGGGATCCCCACGTACACCGGACCCCGCGGGGGGCTCATCGCCACCCCGAGGCCCGCCGCGACCGCCTCGAGGGCCCCGGAGGGGTCCTCGGCGGTGAACGTCTGTTTGGCGAGCGGCGCGAACATCCCGGCCTGGTCCCGGCTCGAGTGCAGGACCGGTCGGTGCCGACCTCCACCGCGCCAGCGTGTCGCCACCTCGGAGGCGACCAGGACCACCGGGCTGCCGGATGCGGCCGCCTCCCCGAAGGCGGCGAGAGCATTTGCCGCCCCGGGACCGGTGGTGACGAGCGCCGCCCCGGGACGTCCGCTCACCCGGGCGTAACCGTCGGCGGCGAACCCGGCGGCCTGTTCGTGACGGACCCCGACGATCGGGACCGCCCCGGCGTCCGGACCCCAGAAAGCGAGGTTGTGGACACCGGGGAGCCCGAAGGCGACCTCGACGCCGGCCGACCGCAGGATCTCGAGGACGCCGGCCGCGACGCTCCGCACGCAGGGGAGCTTACGGGCCGGGTTGACGGGTAGCGTCCCGGAGCTGGCCCACCCGCACCGGGCCGAGCGGTAGCTGCACCGACGGTGCCCGGCACCAGTTCTCGGGGCACCGACGACATCGCCGTGCCGCTGGCGAGCCTCCCGCTCACGACCTGGCTCCCCGAACCCCACGGCATCGCCCTCGACGGCTACGCGCTCCTGGCGCGAAGCGACAGCACCTGGGCCCGCCTGCACGCCGACGCCACCCTCCCCTCTCTCGGTGGGTGGCGCAACCCACCTGCTGTCACCCGAGCGGACCGCTGCGCTGGTGCCAGCCCCGCCTCGGGGAACTGCGGGGCGTCGGCTCGCGTGCCGAGGACGGCCCGGCCGGCCCCGACGACCGGGTCGGCCCCACCTACGGCTAGCAGACCGCCGACCGCCGGCTCGTTAACAGGGCTCCCGCAGCGCAGGACTTTCGTCGCGCCGGCCCGCCTCGACCTGGGGCGCTCCAGCCGGAGCGGGTCACCCATGCTGCCAGGCCCGGCCGTGCGGTGACAGCGGAGCGAGCCATCGGGTGGGGATCGGCGGGCCTCACTCGGTCTGTTCGACCACGACCGGTCTCGCAGCGACCAGCGCCAGCGCCACGAGAACCCCCGCCCCGCCGAGAGCCTGCACCCAGGAGAAGCTCTCGCCCAGCAGCAGGACCGAGGCGACCGCCGCGAACAACGGGACGAGGAACAGGTAGACGCTGGACCTGGTCGCTCCCCCCATCCGCAGTCCGACCAGCCAGAGCCCGAAACCGCCGGCAGTCCCCGCGACGGTCAACCACCCGAACCACCCCCAGTCCGCAGCCGACAGGTCGACGGGGAAGCGTTGGCGCACGACCAGCGACACGACGATCAGCACGACCCCCCCGACGGCCATCTGGCCGGCGCTCACCCACCAGGCGCTGACCCCTGCGGGCAGGCGGGTGGTGAGCACGGTGGCGGCCGCCCAGGCGACGGCCGCCCCGAGGACGGCAGCGTCGTCGGCGACGTGGGCGGATCCCCGCACCCCGCCGAGGACCGCCACCACGCCGGCAACGCCGGCCAGGAGACCGGCCACCGCCGAGCGAGAGAGGCGCTCGCCGAGGACCGCAGCCGCCATCACTGCGACCCACAGCGGGTTGGTGAACAGCAGCACGGCGCTGGTTCCCGCCGGCAGGACCCGCATCCCGGTGTAGAGCAACGACATCACCGTCGCCGTCTGGAGCAAACCGATGAGAGCGACCCTGAGGACCGGCACCCGCCAGCCCGAACGGTCCACCGCCGCAGCGATGGCGCCGACCACCACCGCCGCCGCCACGAAACGCCACCCGACCAGTGCGATCGGGGGGACGCTGCGCAACAGCACCTTGCCGGCGACGAACCCGGACCCGAGGAGAGCGGCAGCCAGCACCAGGATCAAACCCTGCAGCACCCCGCGTCGCTCTACCACCGGGGCAAGCTACCGGGCGGCAGTTAACAAGACCAGCTCCGCCACCCACTGACAGCTCGACCCGCCGGGCCCGAGCGGCACCGGGCGCCGACCGGGACCGACCCCCCTCCACCACGACCCCGTCACCACGAGCCCGTGCTCAGCGGACCACGACGAGCGCTGTAACATCACCCCCCGGGGGAGCCGTGGCGACCGGCAGGGTCACGACATGCGGGAGGAGCCTAAGCGTGGTTGTCGGCGAAGAGCAGTGGCGTCGGAAGGGAGCGACGCTGAGCGACAAGACCGCCCGCAAAGAGCTCGGCCTCACCCAGGAGGAGATCATCGAGGCGATCGACTCGGGCAAGCTGCAGTACCGGGTCG
>JAKABK010000078.1 GCA_021796905.1 Actinomycetes bacterium | reverse complement strand
CCCAAGCAGGCCCGCAAGCTCGCCGCCGCCTTGGCTGCCCGCGACCTCCCCCCGAATGCAGAGCTGCGTGCCCTTCTCGGCGACCGGCGGGCACTCGTCCTCAACTACCTGGCAGCGATTGCCCTCCTCGCCATCATTGTCCTCATGGTCGTTAAGCCCGGCTCACCGCAGCAGTAGTCCCGGTATCCGGTGCCCGGCGCTCGGGGCAGTAGGTGCGCCCTTGCCTCGACCCCGTCGGCATGCCAGGTGGGATGTCGCCGACCACGAGCCGTGGTCCCGACAGCCACCGGAAGTAGTGCCAGACCCCGCTGACGGTCTCGGCCGGAGCAGCTCGGACGCTGCGCCGTCCCCCGCCGGTCCCGCCTGTCGCCCGCAGATCCCGCAGTGCCGCAGGTGCGGTAGGGGAGCGATCAGCCGTCGAGGCGGGCCGGTCGGCGGAGAGCCGCCGCCGACCCAGTGGCCCTGGTAGCGCACCCGCAGGGGAGCCTCGTGAACAGCAGTCTCGTCGTCGCTCGTCGGTCTGCGTGCCCCCCTGTTGCCGGCGAGCGTCTCGTCGGCTACCGTGTCCACTAGATGGTCAGGCGTCCGTATGTTGGACACACGGGGGGGATACATGGAGAGCCGAGGAGATCTGCTCCGATGTCCGTCGCAGTGCCGGGACGACTTCGAGGAGGCGTCCGGGCGGGAAGCGGAAGGACGGACCAGAGACGCTCACGTACCCGATCGACGATCCTGTCTCGTCCCGGATCGCCACCGACACGCCGTTGATGCCGTCGTAGAGCTCTTCGAGGCAGGTCCCGAACCCGCGGTCCCTCGTTTCGATCAGTTCTACCCTCAGCCGACCGGGATCGACGATGCTCCTATCGGTCCGGCGCTCCAGGGGGCGCAGGAGGAACGCCTCCAGATCATCCGGCGCGAATCCCGACAGCATGAGCTTTCCGTTCGAGCTGCAATGCAGCGGGTAGGCGACGTTGAGGTAGCGCATCTGGCGCACCGGCAGCGGCGGATCGATCTGGTCGATCTCCACCAGTGCGGTACCGGCCGGGGCGCTCAGCCCAACCGTCTCTTCGATCTCCGCGACGAGCGCCGCCAGTGCCGGGGCGGCGCGGCGGGCGAGCGTCTGCTGCGTCCCGTGGATCCCCGACATCCGGGTCGCCTTGTAGCCGAGCGAGAACGCATGCTCGTGGACCCGGTCGAGGTAGCCCAGATGCTCGAGTGTGAGCAGGAGGCGATGCGCGGTCGGCCGCGCGAGCCTGCTCTCGCTCGCCAGCTCTGCGGCAGTCAGGGGCTCCGGGCTCGACGCCACGATGTCGAGGAGCCGGAGGGCCCGCTCGACCGTCTGGCTCCGGCCACCCCGGGGGTCGTCGGGTCGGTCGGTCACTCCGACCGACACTAGGCGGTCGACCAGCCGCTCGGAGCCGAGCGCACCTTGCGTCGCCAACCAGCAACCAGTGATATCAGCGTGCTCGGACCATTGAGATTGAGAGGGGATCATTGATGCCAGAACTCGAGACCGAACGGGTTGCCCACGGGGTCTGCCGCGGCCCGACGCTCAGCCGGCGAGAGCTGCTCGGCAAGGGACTTGCAGCGGCCGCGCTCCCCGCGTTGGGCGGCCTGCTGACCGCCTGCGGGTCGTCCTCGATGGGCTCGGGCACGCCGAGGCGTACCAACGGCACGACAGTCATCCCGAAGAGAGGTGGAACCCTCACTGGGGGGATCAGCGGCGGGTCCAGCTCCGACACCCTCGATGGTCAGGACCCGGTGACCAACATGGACTTCGCCCGGATCAACTCGCTCTTCGAGCCGCTCGTCGGTATGGATGACGCAGCCCAGCTGAAGCTCGTGCTGGCAGAAGAGATCACCCCGAACCACGATGCGACGCTGTGGACCATCCGGCTGCGCAAGGGGGTCACGTTCCACAACGGTCGGGAGCTGACCGCCGATGATGTCATCTTCAGCTTCGAGCGGGAGGTGGACCCGAAGCACCCGATGCCGGGTGCTGCCGGCCTGTCTCCTGTCGACGTGCCGGGGATGAAGAAGCTCGATCCCCTGACTGTCCAGGTGCCCTGCCACGTCCCGTTCTCGACCTTCGCAGAGACGATCGCGCAGGTCGGCTACGGCAACATCGTGCCGGTCGATTTCGACCCGAAGGATCCCGTAGGCACCGGACCTTTCAAGTACAAGTCCTTCACCCCCGGCCAGCAGTCGGTCTTCGTCCGAAACGAGAACTATTGGCGTAGCGGGTTGCCGTACCTATCGGAACTGGTGCTCGACGACGTGAGCGACCAGACGAGCCAGGTCAACGGCCTGCTGTCGGGCCAGTTCGACGTGGTGAACCTGTTGTCGGTAGCGGCGACCAAGAGCGTCACCGATGGCGGCGGGAAGCTGTTGATCGCAGCAGGGGGCGGTTGGACACCGTTCACCATGCGACTGGACCGTCCGCCTTTCGATGATGTCCGTGTCCGCCAGGCCATGCGTTACATCGTGAACCGGCCCGAGATGATGGAGGCCGTCTTCGGTGGCAAAGGGACACTCGGCAACGATCTGTTCTCGATCTGGGACCCGTCCTACGACCATGCCCTGCCGCAGCGGGAACAAGACATCGGCAGGGCCAAGGCGCTGCTGAAGGCGGCGGGACGCGAGGATCTCTCGGTCACCTTGGTCACCGCCGCGGTGGCACAGGGGACGATCTCGGCGGCCCAGGTGTTCGCCCAGCAGGCCGCCGCCGCCGGTGTGAAGGTGGGGCTCGACGAGGTGAACGTCACCGAGTTCTACGGCCCGAACTACCTGAAGTGGCCGTTCGCCCAGGACTACTGGTACTACGCTCTCTACCTGCCTCAGGTGAGCGATGCCACTCTGCCCACGTCGCCGTTCAACGAGTGCCACTTCGACGATCCGCGTTACAGCGGTCTGTACCAAGAGGCCCTTAGGACCGTGGACCGCTCCAGGCGTAGCGATATCGTCCACGAGATGCAACTCATCGACTACGACCAGGGTGGTTACATCATTCCCTATTTTCCTCCGGTGATCGACGGTCACGGGGCGGCTGTCTACGGACTGGTTCCGTCGAAGGTGGGGGTCTCGCTGGGCAACTACGACTTCTCGGAGGTATGGAAGCAGTGACAACTGGTGGACAGAGCAGCACAGATGGTCAGGGTGACGGCGGGAAGTCGACGGTCCCGGACCTGTCTGGATGGCGGGTGGGTTTCATCGGCACCGGCCAGCTCGGGTCGAAGATCGTCGGTCGACTGGTCGGAGCCGGAGCGGACGTGGCGGTGCACGACAGCTCCGAGGACGCGGCGGCCAGCTCGATAGCGGCGGGCGCCAGCTGGGCGCCGAGCCCCGCTGGCGCGTCACGCGGAGCCGACGTCGTGATGACCTGTCTGCCCCGACCCGACGTCGTCGAAGCGGTCGTGGGAGCGCCAGGAGGGGTCCTCGAGAGCCTCCGCCGGGGGGCTTGCTGGGTAGACATCACCACCAACGACGTCGCCGTGCTCCGCTCCCTGAGCACCCGGGCCGGTGAGCTCGGGGTCTCGACCCTCGAGGCACCGGTCACCGGCGGCGTCCACAAGGCGGCACGCGGCGAGCTGACGGTGCTCGTCGGCGGTGAAGAATCGGTCTTCGCCGCCCACCTGCCGCTGCTCGAGCGGATCGGATCCCGGGTTATGTACCTCGGCGCGCTCGGCCAGGCGTCGAGGATGAAGGTGATCACCAACATGCTCGCCTTCATCCACCTGGTCGCGGTGGGGGAGGCGCTGACCCTCGCAGCCTCATCGGGAATCGACCTGAACAAGGCCTTCGACGCGATCCGGTTCAGCTCGGGCAACAGCTTCGTCCACGAGACCGAATCCCAGGTGATCCTCTCGGGCAGCTACGACATCGGCTTCACCGTCGACTTGGCCTTGAAGGACCTCGGCTTCGCGCGGGGCATGGCGTCTGAGCTGGGGGTGCCGGTCCAACTGGCGCCGCTCGTCGAAGGGCTCTTCCGGCGGGCCAAGGAGCGCTACGGTGGCGGCGCCTGGTCACCTCGTGTGGTCCAACTCCTCGAGGACGAGGTCGGGGTGAGCCTACGCGCCGAGGGCTTCCCGGCTTCGCTGCTCGATGGTGACGTGACCGCTACGGACGGCGCACCATCCCGGCCCGGCGTGACGCCGTGAGACGCGACCGCGACGCCCTCCGGCCTCTCGGGTGCCTGCTGGAGCCGTCCTCGCTGGTGTTGGTCGGGGCGTCCGAGCGACGCTTGGACGTGGTGTCCACCGCGACCAGAGACGTGACGGCCTGGCTGGTCAACCCACGCCGAGACGAGGTCGGTGGGCGGCGCTGCTACCCGTCGGTAGCCGCGCTCCCCGAGGTCCCGGACGTCGCGATGCTGCTGGTCGGGGCGGCGACGGTGGAGGCCGCTGCAGCCGAAGCGCTCGACGCAGGGGTCGGAGGGTTGGTGGTCCCCGGCCTCGGAGCGGAGGCCGGCCCGGCAGGGCCGGCCGTCGCCAGACGGTTGGCGGCCCTCGCCGAGGAGCGCGACGTGCCGCTGCTCGGCGTGAACTGCATGGGATACGCCAGGCCCGGGGGACCGTCACCGTGGCTGGGTACTCCGGCCCCGACCTTCGAGCCGGGTCGGGTCGCGGTGGTGAGCCAGTCGGGATCGGTGGCAGAGGCTCTCGCGACCATCGGCCGGCGGGTCGGGTTCGGGGTCGTGGTCTCCTCGGGGAGCGAGGTCAGCCGGGACGCTGCGGACCTGCTCGCCCACCTCGCCTCCGACGAACGGACCGGGGCCGTCGGGCTGTTCCTCGAGGCGGTGCGCCGTCCCGGCGCTTTCGCTGCGGGGCTGGTGCGCGCTGCAGAGGCCTCCAAACCGGTGGTGTGCGTGAAGGTGGGCAGATCCCCGGCGGCGGCCGCGGCCGCCCTGACTCACACGGGGGCGGTGGTGGGCTCGTCGGCAGCCTTCAGCGCGTTCCTGCGCGCCCATGGGGTGATCGAGGTCGACGACGTGACCGAGTTGGTGGAGCACCTGGAGGTCCTCGGACGTTCACGACGTCCGAGGGGAGCGCGGGTGGTCGCGGTGTCGGAGTCGGGTGGTGAAGCCGGCCTCCTCGCCGACCACGTCGACGCCGCCGGTCTGGAGCTCGCCGACCTGCCGCAGGCGACCTCGGACCGTCTGAGAGACGAGTTCCCGAATTTCTCGCGGCCTTCCAACCCGCTCGACGCCTGGGCGATCGACGACGCCGGCAAGGTGTTCCCGAGGGCCCTCGAGCTGCTCGGCGGGAGCGGAGCCGGCGACATCCTCGTCGGACTGGTCGAGCTGACCCGGTTCCGTAGCCCGGTCGACCGGGCGTGGTGCGCGGTGGTGGTGGAGGCGCTCGCCGCTTCGGCCGGCCCCGAGGTCTTCCCGGTGCTGATATCCACCACCGTCACCGATGCCGACGACTTCTTGGTGGAACTGGCCCGCGGCGGGGACGTGGCGGTGCTGCGCGGCGTCGGTGCCGCCGCCCGGGCGTTGGCCGCCGCCGCCGGGTGGTCGCCGCGGGTACCGCCCCCGCCGCCGGCGGGAGCGCTCGACATATCGGACCTGACGCGGACCGGGGCGCTGTCGGAGTGGGAATCCTCGCAGCTGCTCGCCCGCTACGGGGTGCGTTTCGCCCCGACGAGGCGGGCGACCGGTCCCGAGGAGGCTGCGGCCGCTGCCGCCGACCTGGGTGTCCCCGTCGTGGTCAAGCTCGACGGGCCGGCCCACAAGAGCCGCCTCGGTGGAGTGATCGTCGGGGTGGGCTCGCCGCAGGGAGCAGCCGACGCCGCTTCGCTGCTCGGCGCCCCGGTGCTCGTCGCCCAGCAAGTGCCCGCCGGGATCGAGGTGCTCTGCGGGATGCGGCGCGACCCGGACTTCGGCCCGGTGCTCTCCGTCGGGCTCGGGGGACGTCTGGCGGAGGCTGCGGGCGCTCTCGCCACCAACCGCATGGCCCCACTCGCCCCGGCCGAGGCCCTCCAGATGGCGTCCTCGGTGCCGGGTCTCGGCGGCGACCCGGACGGGGTCGATGCAGTAGCCACGGCGCTCGACGCCTTGTCGCGACTGGCCGTCGAGCACCCGACGGTCGATGCCGTGGACATCAACCCGATCATCGTAGGGATCGACTCGCCTCTCGCCGTCGACGCCCTGGTGGTGTTCGGACCCCAAACAGGAGGAGGAACCCCGGAATGACGCTCGTGGGATACGAACGCTCCGGCGCTGTCGCCCGGGTGAGCCTGCAGCGACCCGAGAAGCTCAACGCGTTGAACGCCGAACTGGTCGCGGAGCTGTCGTCGGCTCTCGACCGGGCGGCTTGCGACGACGAGGTGAAGGTGGTGCTCCTGCGCGCCGAGGGTCGGGCGTTCTGTGCCGGCTACGACATGGCCGAGGAAGCCGAGACCGGCAGCATCGGAGCCGACGCCTGGCACCGCACCCTTTCCGCCGACGTGGAGGTCACCATGAAGCTGTGGGGTCTGGCGAAACCGACGATCGCGGCGGTGCGCGGCCACTGCCTCGCGGGAGGATGCGAGCTGGCGATGGCCTGCGACCTGGTGGTCGCCTCCGACGATGCGCGTTTCGGGGAGCCGGAGATCCGTTACGGCTCCGGTCCGGTCACCCTGCTCATGCCGTTCGTCCTCGGTCAGAAGAAGACCTTCGAGCTGCTCTACACCGGTGACGTGGTCGACGCGGCCACCGCCGAGGACCTGGGGCTCGTCAACCGGGTCGTGGCGCCCGAGGACCTCGAGCGGGTCGCCGGGGACCTCGCCGGTAAGATCGCGCTCGCCCCTCTGGCGACCCTGAAGCTCACCAAGCTCGCCCTCACCCGGGCGTTCGAGGCGATGGGGTTGCGCCAGGCGGTCGGAGCCAACCTCGACCTGTCGGCGATACTCAACTCGGCAGAGTCCCCCGAGAAGCAGGAGCTCTACCGGATCGCCCGCGACAGGGGATTGCGCGCCGCGCTCGCTTGGAGGGACGCCCGCTACGGCGAGAGCCTCGGAGGCTGACCCGGCGGGTCAGGCGACGGGCGGCGCAGGGCCCGGGCTGCGGCGGCGAGCATGAGAGCGAGCACCGCCACCCAGGCGGCGAGACCCACCCAGACCTCCGAGTGACGAGACCGCGGACATGAAGTCGAGGCCCCGAACCTGGCCGAGGCCGTAAGTGGCCACGGTGTACATCCCGCGGGGGAACACCACGTTCCACAGACGCGGTTCGTGCTCCCGCGAGCACCTGCGGACCAGGTATCGCCAGATCCTGAACAGCACCAGCAGCGGGATCCACCACGTCCCGAAGGACCACAGCACCACCGACAGTCCGAGGGTGAAGGGGTGCATCGTCGAGACCAGGGCGCCGGCCGCTCGGCTGTGGAGGTCGAGGATCCCGGCGGCCGCCCGCACGCTGATAGCGGTCGCCCCCATGGAGATCCAGTAGGCCGGGCCCATCTCGGTATCGGCGACCGAGT
>JAKABK010000077.1 GCA_021796905.1 Actinomycetes bacterium | reverse complement strand
GTGATCTTCGCCCTGGTGATGCTGTCGGTGCTGTTCATGGTCATGTACGAGCGCAAGGCGGTGGCCTGGCTCGGGGTGCGTTACGGGCCGAACCGGGCGGGCCCGGGGGGTTGGCTGCAGTCCCTCGCCGACGGCACCAAGCTGTTCTTCAAGGAGGCGTTCGTTCCCGCCCGGGCGGACAAGTGGGTCTACAAGGCTGCGCCGTACCTCTCGGTGGTACCGGCGTTCCTGGCCTTCTCGATCGTCCCGCTCGGTGGCACGGTCCACATCTTCGGTCATGCCACCCGCCTGCAGCTGGCCGACCCGTCGTGGGGGATCCTGCTGCTGCTCATGACCTCGGGTGTCGGGGTCTACGGGGTGATGCTCGCCGGGTGGTCGTCGGGTTCGAAGTACCCGTTGCTCGCCTCGGTGCGGGCCAGCGCCCAGATGGTCTCCTACGAGGCGGTCATCGGGCTCACCGTCGCCACCGTGGTCCTCGTGACCGGGTCGTTGCACACCAGTGCGATCTGGGCCTCCCAGCACGGTCCGACGCTCTACCACTGGAACGTGATCCGTACCGGGGTGATCCCCTTCGCCCTGTTCTTCGTGGCGATCACCGCCGAGATGACCCGGGCGCCTTTCGACCTGGTCGAGGCCGAGGAGGAGATCTCCGGCGGGTTCAACCTGGAGTACAGCTCGATCGGTTTCGCTTTCTTCTACCTGGCCGAGTACATGAACCTGGTCACCAACGCGGCGATCATCATCACCCTCTGGTTCGGTGGTCCCGACGGCCCCGGCGTGGCCGCCTACCCGTGGCTCGGGCTGCTCTGGTTCGCGATCAAGACCCTGATCGCGCTCTACGTGTTCGTATGGATCCGCGCCACCCTGCCCCGGATCCGCTACGACCAGCTGATGGAGCTCGGCTGGAAGCGGATGATCCCGTTGGCGTTGGCGATGCTGCTGATCGTCGCCGGTTTCCGGGTCCACTGGACATGGGGTGTGGCGGCCGTCGGCGGCAGCCTCGTCGCCTTCGCGGTCCTGTTGCGGGCGGTGGACGTCGGCTCGGGGGCGGCGGCTCTCGACGCCCGATCCGAGGAGGCCCTGACCGGGGGCCCGGCTACCGGCATGGGGACCACATGAGCAGCGTCGACGGGTTCCTCAACTTCTTCAAGGGTTTCGCGGTCACCGGCAAGCTGCCGCTCAAGCCGAAGGTCACCGCGCAGTACCCCGAGGAGAAGGCCCCCAAGCCGGAGCGCCGCCACGGCCGTCACGTCCTCAACCGCTACGAGGACGGCATGGAGAAGTGCATCGGCTGCGAGCTGTGCGCCGGGGTCTGCCCGGCGCGCTGCATCTACGTCCGGGGAGCCGACAACCCGCCCGACGCGCCGGTCTCGCCCGGGGAGCGCTACGGGTTCGTCTACGAGATCAACTTCTTGCGATGCATCCACTGCGACATGTGCGTCGAGGCCTGCCCCACCGAGGCGATCACCGAGTCGAAGCTGTTCGAGCTCAGCTTCGTCGACCGTGACGACGCCATCTACAGCAAGGCCGAGCTGCTCGTCGACGACGACGGCAACCCCCGTCAGCTGCCGTGGGAGGACTGGAAACCGGGTGACGAGCTGCACACCTCGGCGTGGGTCCGGGCGACCTCGCCGGCGGGGGTCGCGGAGATGGAGGGCAAGGTCCTCTGGTCCGGCGAGCTCGGCTACGGCGTACGCCCGCCGGCCCCCGGCCAGTCCGACCCCGAGTCCCCCGATGTCCCGGCCGACACCGACCTGTCGCTGCGTGAGATCGCTGCGGCGGCCCTGCGGGGCATCGGGGTCCCTGCGCGCCGGCCGACCCGCAGGGGCTCTCGGTGAGCGCCGGCACCTGGGCCCTCACGGGTCCTCGCCTGGTGGCGGCCGTCGGGGTCCTCGCCTACAACGGGGCTCACAACCCCCACGCCGAGCACCTCGCGCTCGGCGCCGACTGGGCGGTCTACCTGGTCGGCGCGGGACTGATCCTCGCCGGGGCGCTCGGGGTGATCCTGTTGCGCAACCCGGTCCACTGCGCCTTGTTCCTCGTGATCACCCTGTTCGGGGTGGCCCTCGAGTTCGTCGACGAGTCGGCCGATTTCCTCGCCGCGGTCCAGATCATCGTGTACGCCGGCGCGATCGTCATCCTCTTCCTCTTCGTGATCATGTTCCTCGGCGTCGACCGCAAGGACAGGATCGCCGAGGAGCCCCTGCCCGCCCAGCGTCCGCTGGCCTTCGCCCTCGGCCTGGCGGTACTGATCCTGGTCCTCGTGCTCGCCGGCTTCGGCACCTGGAGCACCGGGGCGCACTCGCTCTCGGGCGCGCTGCGAAGCGTGCACGGCCCGGCCGACGACGTCGGCCGGCTCGGCCAGACGATCTACACCCGCTTCCTGCTCCCGTTCGAGATGACCTCGGCGTTGCTCGTGATCTCGATCGTCGCCGCGGTGGTGCTCGCCCGTAGCCGGCACCGGGTCGCCGGAGAGATGTCGGAGGCCGAGCAGGCGGCGCTGCGGGATGCGGATCGGGCTCGTTCCCCGCAGCGGGCCGACGGGGGTCCGGGCACGCCGACGTCCGGGGCGCCCGGTGGAGGTAGGCAGGACGCGGAGGTGGAGGGTTGAGAGTCCCGGCAGACTGGTACCTGATCCTGGCGTTGATCCTGTTCGTCCTCGGCGGCACCGGGTTGCTGGTGCGCCGCAACGTGCTGGTCATGTTCATGTGCGTGGAGCTGATGCTCAACGCAGTGGACCTGACCTTCGTCACCTTCGCCCGTACCCTGAACGACCTCGGCGGTCAGGCCGCAGTGTTCTTCGTGCTCGTCGTCGCCGCCGCCGAGGTGGTCGTCGGGCTCGGGATCATCGTCGCGATCTTCCGCCGCCGAGCTGACGCGACCGCCGACGACGTCCACATCCTGAAGGGTTAGAGGACCGACCAAGTGAACGCCGCCTACGTCATCCTCGCCGCGCCGGCTCTCGGGGCGCTCATCCTGCTCGCCGGGCACCGCCGGCTGCTCGAGCCGGTCGCCGGCTGGGTCGTGGTCGTGCTCGGCTTCGTGTCGTTCGGGGCGTCACTGTGGCTCTGGGTGACCCTCCTCGGCCGCCCCGCCGGGGACCGGGTCGCGCGCCTCGCGATCTTCTCGTGGGTGCCGGTCGACCGGCTCCAGGTGGGCTTCGGGCTCCAGGTCGACCCGCTGTCGGTGTTCTTCTGCCTGTTCGTGACCGGTGTCAGCTCACTGATCTTCTTGTACTCGATCGGCTACATGCACCGGGACCCGAGCTTCGCCCGCTTCTTCTTCTACCTCAGCACGTTCCTGTTCTCGATGCTGGTGCTGGTCCTGGCCGACAACTTCTTGTTCACCTTCCTCGGCTGGGAGGGTGTCGGGTACTGCTCCTACGGGCTGGTCGGCTTCTGGTTCGACCGGGACCGGGCCGCGGTGGCCGCCAAGAAGGCGTTCGTCACCAACCGGGTCGGCGACTTCGGCTTCATGATCGCCCTGTTCCTCATGTACGAGCACTTCGGCTCGTTCGACTTCTCGCGGGTTCTCGCGCCGCTCGCCCACGGCGCGACCCTGCCGACGGCGTTCGCCACCGGCCTCGGCCTGATGCTCCTGCTCGGTGCGTGCGGGAAGTCGGCCCAGTTCCCGCTGTACATGTGGCTGCCCGACGCGATGGAGGGCCCGACGCCGATCTCGGCGTTGATCCACGCCGCCACCATGGTCACCGCCGGCGTCTACCTGCTCGCCAGGAGCGCTCCGATCCTGCACTTCAGTCCGGTGACGATGTGGCTGGTTGCGTGCATCGGGATCACCACCGCGTTCGTCGCGTCGACCATCGCGTGCGTCGAGACCGACATCAAGCGGATCCTCGCCTACTCGACGCTCGCCGAGATCGGCTTCATGTTCCTCGCCGAGGGGAGCGGGGACTTCAGCTCGGCGCTGTTCCTCACCGTCACCCACGCCTTCTTCAAGGCGCTGCTGTTCCTCTCGGCGGGAGCGGTGATCCACGCCCTCGCCGACGAGCAGGACATCTGGCGGATGGGGGGTCTGCGCAAGTACCTCCCGATCACCTTCGGCGCGTTCTTCGTCGGGTACCTGGCGTTGTCCGCGATCCCCCCCTTCGCCGGCTGGTGGGCCCACGAAGCGGTCCTCGAAGCCGCCTACCACAAGGACGTGTGGCTCTGGGTGACCGGCGTGGTCGTCGACGGCCTGACCGCCTACTACATGAGCCGCGAGGTGATGCTCGTGTTCTTCGGCCGCTCCCGCTGGAAGGAGCAGCGCCCCGAACCGGCCGGCGCCGGCGGGGGAGGTCACGGCGGCTCCCACGCCGATGGTCATGACGGCGAACCTCACGACAGTCCCTGGACCATGACCGTGCCGTTGGTGCTGCTCGCCATCGCCGCGGTGGTCGGCGGGGTCATCGACCTGCCGTTCCCCGGCACCGACTTCCTCACCCGTTTCCTCGCGCCGGTCTTCCCCCACACGGTCGTGCCGGGCTTCTCGCTGACCACGGGAACCCGCGTCGCGATCGGCATCGCCGGCACCGCGGTCAACTTCATCGGTCTCGCCGTCGGGATCGTGGTGTGGCTACCCGGCCTCGCCCGCCCCCGCCTCGAGCCGGGTTTCCTCCGCCACGGCTGGTACATCGACGAGGGGGTCGCCGGGGCGGTCGCCGGACCGTTGGCCGTCGCCGCCGACTCGACCGCCTACGTCATCGACCGGCGGGGGGTCGACGGTCTGGTCGGCGGGATCGCTGCGCTCACCGCCGGCGCCGGACGCCAGCTGAGGCGGGTCCAGACCGGCTATGTGCGCACCTACGCCCTCGGCATCGGTATCGGGGCGGCTGCGATCCTGATCTACGCCGCCGCCCGGGTCGGGGGTTGAGCGCGGTGACCAGCCACCTCGGTTTCCCGATCCTCACCGTGATCATCTTCGTGCCCCTCGCGGGCGCGTTGGTCACCGCCGCGCTCCCCGCGCCGCGCAGCGAGCAGCTCGCCAAGACCGTCGGCGCGGTGACGATGCTGGTCGAGATCGCCCTGGTCGCGACCCTGGTCGTCGAGTTCAAGACCCGTACCGCCGGGTTCCAGTTCGTGAGCAACCAACCGTGGATCCCCGGCTTCGGGATCCGTTGGTTCGTCGGGGTCGACGGGATATCGCTGTTCCTGCTCGCGATCACCGCCTTGTTGTTCCCGATCGCGCTCCTCGGACCGAAGGTCGTAGGTCAGGCCAAGAGCTTCGTCGGCTGGATGTTGTTCCTCGAGGCTGCGTGCATGCTCACCTTCGTGTCGCTCGACCTGTTCTTGTTCTTCGTCGCGTTCGAGGTGACCCTGGTACCGGGCTACTTCTTGATCTCGGGGTTCGGTGGTCTGCGACGCAACTACGCGGCGATGAAGTTCTTCGTGTACACCTTCGCCGGCTCGGCGTTCCTGTTCGTGGCGATCCTGGCGATGGTCTTCCTGGTCGGACGCTACGACGGCCACGACAGCTTCTCGCTCATCACCCTCACCCGCTGGGCCGGGCACCTGCCGATCGCCGACCAGGAGTGGATCTTCATCGGCCTGTTCCTCGGGTTCGCGGTCAAGATCCCCCTGGTCCCGTTCCACTCGTGGCTCCCCGACGCCTACACCGAGGCACCGACGTCCGCGTCGATGGTCCTCGCCGGGATCCTTTTCAAGCTCGGCGCCTACGGCCTGCTGCGCTTCGGTATCTTCATGCTCCCCGAGGCGGCCACCCGGCTCGCGCCACTACTGCTCACCCTCGCGATCATCGGGATCACCTACGGCGCGGTGGTGACGATCATGCAGCGGGACTTCAAGCGCCTGATCGCCTACGCCTCGATCGTCGACGTGGCGTTCATCGTCGTCGGGATCTTCGCGTTCACCGCCCAGAGCATCACCGGTGGGGTCTTCGAGATGGTCAACCACGGCCTCACCACCGGGGCGTTGTTCTTCCTCGTGGGGATGATCTGGGAGCGCCGCCACACCTACCGGATCTCCGAGCTGGGGGGGCTGCAGAAGTCGGCACCGATCCTCTCGGCGATCATGATCCTCGTCATCATGAGCGCCATCGGCCTGCCCGGGCTCAACGGCTTCGTCGGCGAGTTCCTCGTCCTGGTCGGGACCTTCCTCACCGACCGGTGGTGGGCGGTGATCGCCACCAGCGCGGTCGTCACCGGGGCGGTCTACATGTTGTGGGCCTACCAGCGGGTCTTCCACGGTCGGGCGGTCGGAGCCAACGCGACCATCCCCGACATCACCCTCCGGGAAGCGGCAGCCATCGCCCCACTGCTCGCCGGGATCATCTATCTCGGCGTGTACCCCACCCCGTTCCTCAACCGGATCACCCCATCGGTCGACCATCTCCTCAGCCACGTCGAGCTGGCGAGCGGGCTGCACGTCCCGGAGCGAGGGAACCCCCGGGTGAGCTACACCGTGCCGAGCGCGCAGCGCGTCGACCTGCCCTCGAGCGCGTTGGCGTCCGAGGTCGTCCCGGCCCGCCTCTCCCCCGCCCGGGGCAGGGACCTGGCGGCCACCAAGACCGTCGCCGGAGGCCGCCAGTGATGTTGCCCATCGAAGCCTTCCTCCCCTCGGCGCTGGGAGCCCAGTCGGGCGGGGTACCGGGGCCCGGCGGGACCCCGGCGGGCGGGTGCGTCGGCGCCGCCGGCCGGGTCGCGTCGCTCTGCTCGGCGCCGGCGAGCATCCACCTCCCCGTCGACTACCTGAGCTTCCTGCCGATCCTCGTCGTCGGTGGCGGCGCCCTGCTGCTGCTGCTCGTCTCGTCGCTGCTGCCCAAGCGGTCCCGTCCCGGGCTGTACTCACTGCTCACCGTCGTGGTTGGTGGGGTATCGGCGATTGTCACCATCCCCGAGTGGCTCGACGTCGACCACCACGGAGCGCGGATCACCGTCGGCGGTCAGGTGATCTTCGATCATTTCAGCGTGCTGTTCCTGCTGCTCGTGAGCGTGGCGGTGATCCTCGGCGCGCTCTTCGCCGACAGCTACCTGCAGCGGGAAGGTCTCGACGGCGTCGAGGGCTACGTGCTGATCCTCCTCGCCGCAGCCGGCGGCATGCTGATGGCCGTCTCCGCCGGGCTGATCATGCTCTTCCTCGGCTTGGAGATCATGTCGATCGCCATGTACGTGCTCGCCGCGTACCACCGCCGCCGGGAGCAGTCGGGGGAGGCGGGGCTCAAGTACTTCCTGCTCGGGGCGTTCTCCTCGGCGATCTTCCTCTACGGGGTGGCCCTCACCTACGGCGCGACCGGTTCGTTGCAGTACAACCAGATCGCCGGCTACCTCGCGTCGACCACGATCGTCCACGACGGCGTGCTGCTCGCCGGGATGTTCCTGGTCGTCGTCGGCCTCGCGTTCAAGGTGTCGGCGGTGCCGTTCCACTTCTGGACCCCCGACGTCTACCAGGGGTCGCCGACCCCGTTCACCGGGTACATGGCGGCGGTGGCCAAGGCGGCGGCCTTCGCCGGGCTGATCCGC
>JAKABK010000076.1 GCA_021796905.1 Actinomycetes bacterium | reverse complement strand
CCTCGAGGCGGCGAGGAAGCCCTGGGCCTGGTCGGGGAGCTGGAGCGGCGCCCGCCGTCGCGCCTGGTCGGGTTGTCGATCGACGGGGACGAGACGACATCCGGTCCGAGCGGCGCCCGTTTCGCCCCGGCGTTCGCCCGCGCCGGCGCGCTCGGGCTCGGCCTGACCGCCCACGCAGGCGAGTCCTCCGGCCCCGAAGGGGTGATCTCCGCACTCGACGAGCTCGGGGTCAGCCGGGTCGACCACGGCATCCGGGTGATCGAGGATCCCGAGGCGACCCGGCGGGTGGTCGATCGGGGCACGACCCTCGACATCTGCTTGAGCTCGAACCTCGCGCTGATCTACCCGGACCTCGACGCCCACCCGATCCGGCGCCTGGTCGCCGCCGGCGTGGCGGTGACGATCAACACCGACGACCCCGCCACCCTCGGGGTGAGCCTGAGCGGGGAGCTGACCCTCGCCACCCGCCACTGCGGGTGGGGGCGCGATGGGGCGGTCGCGGCGGTCGGTCGGGCGATCGACGCCAGCTTCGCCAGCGGGTCCCGCAAGAGCGAGCTGCGGGCCGCCCTCGAGATCGCGGCCGGGGGATAGCGGGGCCGCGCAGGCGGGGGATGGGAACGGGGCTGCGGGTAGCGGGTAGGGCCCGCGGTCGACCTACCCGCCGGACAGGTAGTCGTCGACCGCTCGCTGGTGGGCGGCCTTGCTCTCGGCGGGCAGCCACGACGCCTCGAAGGAGGCTCTCGCCAGGCGGGCGAGATCGGCCCGGTCGAGGTGGGCGGCGTCGGCCAGTGCCTCGTAGTTGTCGGCCACGTAGCCCCCGAAGTAGGCCGGGTCGTCGGAGTTGACCGTGACCAGCAGGTCCCGGGCGAGCATCTCGGTGACCGCCTCGCCCATCAGGTCGCCGTAGAGACGCAGGTTGGACAGGGGGCAGAAGGTGAGCCCGAGCCGGCGCCGGCGGAGCTGCTCGCAGAGCCGCTCGTCGCGCAGGCAGTCGACCCCGTGGTCGACGCGGTCCACCCCGATCAGCTCCAGGCACTGCCAAAGGTGGGTGACGGCGTCGGCCTGGAGCGGGTCGCAGTGCATGGTGAGACGGAACCCGGCGGCCCGGGCGGCGGCGAACACCTCGGCGTACTCGTCCGGCGGGTGCCCCTCCTCGTTCGAGTCGAGCCCGACGCCGAGGATCCACCCCCGGTAGGGGCTCGCCGCCTCGAGGGTGGACTTTGCCGAAGCCGCCCCGGCGTCGCGCAAGAAGCACAGGATCAGTGCCGAGCCCGGGCCCCCCCGCATCCTGGCGTCCTCCTGGGCCCGGTGGATCCCCGAGACCACCAGGTCGAAGGGAACACCCCGGGAGGTGTGGGCCTGTGGGTCGAAGAACATCTCTACGTAGCTGACGCCCTGGCGGCGGGCCGTGCCGAGGTAGGCGGCGGTCAGGTCGAAGAAGTCCTGCTCGTCGCGCAGGCAGTCGAGAGCGGCGTAGTAGTCGGAGAGGAAGTCGGCGAGCCCGTCGTAGGCACCGGGACGGTCCCCGGGGGCGGCGAGGCCGTGACGGCCGGCGAGCGCAGCGCAATGCCCCGGCTCCAGGGTGCCTTCCAGGTGCACGTGGAGCTCGCACTTGGGCAGGCCGGCGATGAAGGCGTCTCCCATATGCTTGACGGAGTGTAAAGCCGTTTCGTACACTCCGTGCGAGCCGGGCACCCCACGGTGCACCCCGGGGTCCCCCCGGGTGCCGACGGTTTGCCCGGGAGGCCTGCACAGCTCGGGGAGGACCGCCATGACCACGGGTGCGACGGAGGGCAGGGCCGCTGCGGGGGAGGGCGGCTACGAGGCGTTCAAGGTCGAGCAGCGCGGTATCGAGCTGGTGCCCGACGACGAGCGCCCGATGCGCCCGTCGGGGTTGTTCTGGTTGTGGGCGGGGGCGATCTGGAACGTCGAGTTCCTCGTCTACGGGGCGCTGATCGTCAGCTTCGGCCTGTCGTTCACCCAGGCGGTCATCGCCATCCTGGTCGGCAACGTCTTCTACGTCGTGCTCGGCCTGGCCAGCCTGCAGGGCCCCGAGACCGGTACCACCGCTTTGATGGTGAGCCGGGCACCCTTCGGCCGCAACGGCAACCGGGCCCCGGCGTTGTTCAACTGGATCACCCAGGTCGGCTTCGAGATCGAAGGCCTCGCGCTGATCGTGCTGGTCCTCGTGGCGATGTTCGGTCGGGGAGGGATCCACTCCGGGACCGGGCTCAAGATCGTGTTCATCGCCTTCGCGGTGGCGATCCAGTTCGTGATGCCCTTCCTCGGTCACGCCACCATCACCCGGGTCCTGCGCTGGTTGTCCCTACTGTTCATCGTGGTCTTCGCGGTGATGGCTGCGCTGGTCATCCCCGAGGTCGACCTCGCCCACCTCCACCAGCACGCCACCTGGGCGGTCTGGACCACCGCCCTGGTGCTCCTGATCTCCGCCGGCGGTCTCGGCTGGACCGAGAACGGCAACGACTACTCCCGCTACCTGCCCGCTTCGACCCCCAAGGCCAGGACGTTCTGGGCGGCGACCCTCGGCGGGGCGATCCCCTCGATCCTCCTCGAGCTGCTCGGTGCCGCCGCCTTTGTCGTGAGCCCGCACGTCACCTCGGTGACCGGGGTGCCCTCGTCGTTCGCCTCCTGGTTCTTCTGGCCGTTCCTGGTGCTCGCCATCTTCCAGCTCCTCGCGATCAACACCATCGACATGTACTCGTCGGGTGTCACCCTCCAGGCCCTCGGGGTGCCGGTGAAGCGGGTCGGGGCGGTGCTGATCGACACCGTCGTCGCCGGGGCGGTGACCGCCGCGGTGATCTTCTCCAACGACTTCTACACCTATCTGTCGGGCTTCCTCGACTACATCGTGGTGTGGCTCGCCCCGTGGTTCGGGATCCTGATGGTCGACTGGCTGTTGCGTCGAGGCCGCTACGACCGGGCCGGTCTCGCCTCGCCGGCGGGGGGGGTGTACTGGCGCAACGGTGGGGTCAACTGGCGGGCGGTCGTCGCTCTGGTGCTCGGGATGGCCGCAGCGCTGATGTGGATCGACGCCCAGTACTACCAGCCCTCCTACCTGAGCCCGATCTCCCGGGCGACCGGGGGCAGTGACCTGTCGTGGTTGGTCGGGACCCTGGTCGGCGCCGCGGTCTACTGGGTGGCCTCGCTCCGCTCGGTGCCCGCCGAGCTGGTCGCCGGGGAGGCGGTCACGAGCGGCTTCTGATCCTCACCCTGGTAGTACAACACGGGGATCTGGGCCCTCCGGCAGCTTGGCAGCGTCCTGTCGGCCCGGGCGCTGCCGTCATCACCCGCCGGCCCAGCGCCGCTCCAGGCGGGCGGTCGCGCCAGCGACGCTCCTAGCGACGCGCTCCGGGTCGATCGTCAACGGGACCCCGGACGCCACGAGCGGCCGCCCGCCGACGAGGAGCAGCTCTAGTGGCGGGAGCGAACCGAGGGTGAGCGCCGCGACCGGGTCGGCGATGCCGGCGTGGGCGGGGGTGTCGAGCCTCCAGACCGCCACATCGGCGAGCTTGCCGACCTCGAGCGAGCCGATCTCGTCGGCGCGCCCGAGGCAGCGGGCGCCGCCGATCGTCGCCAGCTCCAGCGCCCGGCGGGTGCTCAGGGCCTCGGGGCCGCCGCGCGAACGTGCAGCGAGCAGCGCCGCTCGCATCTCGGTACCGAGGCGCCCGGACTCGTTGGAAGCCGAGCCGTCCACCCCGATCCCGACGCTCACGCCGGCGGCGAGCAGTTCGGGCACCGGGGCGATCCCCGCCCCGAGACGCCCGTTGGAGCTCGGGCAGTGGGCGACCCCGGTCCCGGTGGCCGCGAGACGCCGGCGTGAGGGTTCGTCGAGGTGCACCCCGTGGGCCACCCACACGTCCCCGTCGAGCCACCCGAGGGAGTCGACGTGCTCCGCCGGCGTGCAACCGAAACGCTCCAGGCAGTAGCGCTCCTCGTCGGCGGTCTCCGCCAGGTGGGTGTGGAGCCGCACCCCGTGGCGTCGGGCGATCTCGGCGGCACCCCGCATCAGATCGGAGGTCACCGAGAACGGCGAGCAGGGGGCGACGCCCACCCGCAGCATCGAGCCCGGGGAGGGATCGTCGAAGGCCTCGATGGCCTCCTCGGTCGCCGCCAGGGCGGCGTCGGTGCTCTCGACCACCTCGTCGGGGGGCAAGCCCCCGGCGGAGCGACCGAGGTCCATCGACCCCCGGGAAGGGTGGAAACGCACCCCCACCTCCCTGGCGGCTTCCACCTCGGCGCCGAGCAGGTCGCCGACGCCGGCGGGGAACACGTAGTGGTGGTCCATGGTCGTGGTGCAACCACTCGTCACGAGCGCGGCGAGCGACCCGAGCGCCGCGGCGTGCTCGATCTCCTCGTCGATCAGCGCCCAGCGCGGGTAGAGCGCCTCGAGCCAGCCGAAGAGGGTGGCGTCGGGAGCGAGCCCCCGGGTCACCCACTGGGAGAAGTGGTGGTGGGCGTTGACCAGCCCCGGGGTCACCAGGCACCCGCCGGCGTCGATCCGGTGGGCGCCCTCGGGGACCGCACCGGCCGGGGCCGGACCGGGACCGACCGCCGCTATCGTCCCGCCGGCGACCACCACGTGCCCGGAGGCGTGCTCGGTTCCCGAGGCGTCGACGGTCGCCACCGCCGCCTGTTCGATCACCCACGCCGGCGGGCCGGTACGCGGGTGGCGGCCCGTCCCGGACCGGGTCGCAGGCTCCGCCCGGTCGTCCCTGCCGGGTCCGGTCGCGCTCACCCGTGCGCCCCGTCCCTCGCCCGGCGCGCCAGGTAGCGACCCCACCCGACCTCGCCGACGAAGCTCCCGGCCCGGGCGACGACCCGACCACGCGACAGCACCAGGCGCGGCCAGCCACGGGCCCGCCGGCCGGCGTAGGGCGAGTGGTCGGTACGCATGTGCAGGGCGGGGGCGTCGAGGGCTTGGACGGCGTCGGGGTCCCAGACCACCACGTCGGCATCGGTCCCCGGGCGCAGCGATCCCTTCTGCGGCCACAGCCCGAAGGTCCGTGCCGGCGCCTCGGAGCACAACCTCACCCAGTCGGCCACCCCGATCCGGCCGTCGGTGACGCCCTCCCACACCAGCGCCATGCGGGTCTCGATCCCGGGCAGGCCGCCGGGGATCTCGGTGAAGTCCCTCCATCCCGTCACGCGACCCCGGAGCCCCGAGCGGCGGTCGGCGGTCGTGAAGGGGCAGTGGTCGGTGGCGACGGTGTGCACCGACCCGTCGGCGAGCCCCTGCCACAGCTCCTCTTGGTGCCAGGGGTCGCGGAGCGGTGGGGTGCAGACGAAGTCTGCGGCTCCCGGACCGGTCAGTTCGCTCCCGCTCAGGTGCAGGTACTGCGGACAGGTCTCGGCCATCATGTCCACTCCCCGCTCCCGGGCGGCGCGCACCGCGGCCAGCGCCGGGGCGGAGGATACGTGGACTATGTAGACCGGGGTCCCGGCCAGCTCTGCGAGCACCCCGGCCCGGGCCACTGCCTCCCCCTCGAGCAGGGCGGGTCGGGTGAGGGAGTGCTCGACCACCCCGGTCCGCCCCTCGCTCAGGGCCTGTCGGCGGAGCGCCTCGATCGCGGAGCCGTTCTCGGCGTGGACGGTGACCAGACCCCCGTGGCGGCCGGCGGCGCGCATCACGTCGAGGATCACGCCGTCGTCGACCTGCAAGGTCTCGGGGTAGGCCATGTACAGCTTGAACGACGTGACCCCGAGCTCGACGCACGCAGCCACCGTCGACTCCGGCACCGCCTCGGTGAAGGTCATGTGCAACCCGACGTCGACCGCCGCCTCCTCCACCCACCGTCGCCAGGTGGCCAGCGCGCTGAGCGGGTCCTCGCCCCGGTAGGCGGTGACGTAGTCGATGACCGTGGTCGTGCCCCCGACCGCGGCCGCGGCGGTCCCCGAAGCGAAGTCGTCGCTCACCCGCACCCGCCCCACGGGTAGCTGCAGATGGGTGTGGGCGTCCACCCCGCCCGGCACGACCAGCAGCCCGGCGGCGTCGACCACCTCCTCGCCGGGAGCCGGAACGATCCCTGCGGCGAGCCCGGCCACCCGCCCGTCGGACCCGACCCGCAGGTCCGCCGTTCGGTCGCCGTCGACATCGACCACCCGACCACCCCGGAGCAGCATCACCCGGAACCGTAGCCGCCGAGCACACCCGAAGCTTGACGGATCGTCCACGATCGGCGGCAGGTCGTTGACAGATCGTCCACGGTCGGTAACTGTGGCTGGATGGGGGACACCACACCCGGGCTGGTATGCGCCCACCACCATCTCTACTCGACCCTGGCGCGGGGGATGCCCGCCCCGGTCGGACTCCCGACCGACTTCCTGCAGATCCTCGAGCGGGTCTGGTGGCGTCTCGACGTCGCACTCGACCTCGAGACCATCCGGTGCTCGGCGATGCTCGGGGCACTCGAGGCGCTCGAGTCCGGCACCACGGCGATCGTCGACCACCACGAGAGCCCCAACGCCATCGAAGGGAGCCTGGACGTGGTGGCCGCGGCCTGCGCGGAGGTCGGGGTGCGGGTGCGCTGCTGCTACGGGGTGACCGACCGTCACGGACCGGACGGGGCTCGGAGGGGCCTCGAGGAGAACGAGCGTTTCCTCGCCGCCGGAGGGCGGGGCATGGTAGGTGTGCACGCCGCCTTCACCTGCACCGACGCCACCTTGGAGGCGGCTGCCGACCTCGCCGCCCGTCGAGGGGTCGGGGTGCATGTCCACGTGGCCGAGGGCGTGGTCGACCGCGACGCCGGGGCCCGCCTCGATCGGCTCGCCTCCCCCGAGTGGCTCCTCGCCCACGGCGTCCACCTCGACCGGGTCCTCCCCGGCACGCTCGCCCACAACCCCCGCTCCAACATGCACAACGGGGTCGGCTACGCCCGACCCCGCCGGTGGCCCGGGCGGGTGGTGCTCGGAAGCGACGGGATCGGCGCCGACATGCTCGACGAGATGCGTGTCGGCTACGTGCGGGCACGGGAGGACGACCTGGCGGCCACGCCGGCGGAAGCATGGTCGTGGGTGGAGGCCGGCTGGGAGCTCGTGCCCGAAGCCCGGGACGACCGGGTGCGTTGGAGCTACGACCGGGTCGACGACCCGTGGTGCGCCGTGTTCACCCCCGGGGTGCGGGCGCTCGACGTGTGGGTCGGCGGCGAGCAGGTCCTCGCCGGCGGCCGGCCGACCAGGGTCGACGCCGGCGAGGTCCGGGCCCGGGCCGCGCAGGCAGCGGGGCGGCTCTTCGCCAGGATGTAGCCGGCCCTGCCGGCGCCCCGGCCTGCCGGCACCGCCGGCGCCCCGCCCTGCCGGCGCCCCCCGTCGGCCCTGCCGGCGCCCCTAGCCCGCAGGCGACGCCCGGGTGGCGTTCAGGTAGTTGTAGACCGTCACCCGGCTCACACCCATCGCGTCGGCCACCTCGTCGACCGCGTTGCGGATGGCGAAGGCGCCCCGTTCGTCGAGCAGACGCACCGCCCGTTGCTTGCCGACCCGGTCCAGATCGGCGAGGCCGGCACCCAGCT
>JAKABK010000075.1 GCA_021796905.1 Actinomycetes bacterium | reverse complement strand
TCGACGCGATCCACGCCGATCTCCGGGCGGTCGAGGCCGACCCGGGCGCCGGGGCCGGCGACCCGGTGCTCGTCGCTCTCTCCGACGCGATCCGCCGGTACCCGATCCCGATGACCGCCCTCCACGAGCTGGTCGAGGGGTGCGCGATGGACCTCGGAGGGGCGCGCTACGCCACCTTCGAGCAGCTCGTCGGTTACTGCCGGGCGGTCGCCGGAACCGTCGGGCGGCTCTCGCTCGGCATCTACGGCTCCTCGGACCCCGAGCGCGCCGAACCGCTCGCCGACACCCTCGGGGTCGCGCTCCAGCTGACCAACATCCTGCGCGACGTGGTCGAGGACCGTGACGTGATGGGTCGGGTGTACCTGCCCGCCGAGGACCTCGAACGCTTCGGCTGCGACCCGGAGCTGACCGGACCCCCCGACGCGCTCGCCGCTCTGGTCTGCTTCGAGGGGGCCCGGGCCACCGGGTACTACGAGCGCGGGCTCGGACTGCTACCGCTGCTCGACCGGCGCAGCCGGGCGTGCACCGCGGCGATGGCCGGCATCTACCGCCGGCTGCTCACCCGGATCCTCACCGACCCGGCCGCGGTCTTCTCGACCCGCGTTTCCCTCCCGACCCGGGAGAAGGCGCTCGTCGTCGCCCGGGCGCTCGGCCGGGGGATGCCATGAGCGCCCGTCGCTGCGACGCCGTGGTGGTCGGCGGCGGGCTCGCGGGCATCACCGCCGCCCTCGACCTCGCGGCGGCCGGCGCCCGGGTGACCCTGGTCGAGCGACGCCGACGCCTCGGCGGGCTCACCTGGTCGTTCCCCCATGCTGGTCGCAGCGTCGACAACGGACAGCACGTGTTCCTCCGCTGCTGCCGCGCCTACCTGGGCTTCCTGTCACGGATCGGCTCGTCCGGGGACGTGGAGCTGCAACCCCGGATGGAGATCACCGCGGTCCGCCCCGCACCGGTCCCCGGCGGGACCCCCACCCGGGGGACCCTCAGGCGCAACCGCCTGCCCGCTCCGCTACAGCTCGGCGGTTCGCTGCTGCGCTACCCGCTCATGTCCCTCTCCGAGCGTCTCGGGGTCGGGCGGGCGGTGCTCGCGCTGCTCCGCGCCGGCGGGGACGGAGCGGACCTCGACCGGGAGACCTTCGCCGCCTGGCTCGCCCGCCACGGGCAGGGGCCCGGGGCGATCGACGCCCTCTGGGACCTGATCACGGTGGCCACGATCAACCTGCCCTCCCGGGAAGCGTCGGCGGCGGCGGCGGCGATGGTCTTCAGGACCGGGCTCCTCGAGGACCCGACCGCGGCGGACATCGGATGGTCGCGGGTGCCGCTCGGCACGCTCCACGGCGAGCGCGCGGCGGCGACCCTGGAGCGCGCCGGGGTGACGGTCCGGCTCGGCGAGACCGCCCATTGCCTCACCGCCCGAGGCTCCGGTGAGACGGGCGCGCGCTTCGAGCTGCAATGCGAGGGCGGTTCGGTCGGTTCCGACCTGGCGGTCGTCGCCGTCGCCCACACCGCCGTCGGAGCGCTCCTGCCCCCCGGTTCGCTGACCGACCAGGACCGATTGGAGCGCCTCGGGACCTCGGCTATCGTCAACGTGCACGTCGTCTACGACCGGCCGGTCACCGACCTGCCCCTGCTCGCCGGGGTGGGCAGCCCGCTGCAGTGGGTCTTCGACCGGACCGGGTCCTCGGGTCTCGCCGGCGCCGGCCAGTACCTCGCCGTCTCGCTGTCCGCGGCCGACCACCTGGTCGGGCGCCACCCCGAGGTGATCACCGCCGAGGTCCTCCCCGAGCTCGAGGCGCTGCTGCCCGAGGCGCGCGGCGCCCGGGTGCTCGACACGCTCGTCACCAAGGAGCGCACCGCCACCTTCCGGGCGGCGCCCGGTTCGACCGCTCTGCGGCCCGGTCCCTCCACCGCCCTCGCCGGCCTGGCGGTCGCCGGGGCGTGGACCGCTACCGGGTGGCCGGCGACCATGGAAGGCGCGGTGCGCAGCGGACATGCCGCCGCCGAGGCGGTCCTCGGCACCCCCGACCGACACCTACCGACCGAGGAGGTCGCATGACCCCGACCAGCGGCGTGCCCGAGGTGCTCGCCAGATCCAGAGAGGCGATCGCGCCGGCAATGAAGCAGGCAGTCGAACGGCTCTCACCCGACATCCGCCGGCTGGCGAGCTACCACCTCGGCTGGACCGACCGTGCCGGCGCACCGCTGGGGGCCCCCGGCGGCAAGGGGATCCGTCCGACCCTCGCGCTGCTCTCCGCCGAGGCCGCCTGGGCCGACGCCGAGGTCGGGGTGCCCGGAGGGGTCGCGGTGGAGCTGGTCCACAACTTCTCGCTCATCCACGACGACATCATCGACGGCGACCGCCAACGCCACCACCGCCCGACGGTGTGGTCGGTCTACGGCGTCGGCCCTGCGATCATCGCCGGCGACGCCCTCGAGAACCTCGCCCACCAGGTGCTGCTGGAGGCGTCGCAGGCGACCGGCCCGGCGGCATCAGCGGCCCTCGCGGAGGCGACCTCGGCGATGATCGCCGGCCAGGCCGATGACATCGCCTTCGAGGGTCGCCGGGACGTGAGCGTCGAGGAGTGCATGGCGATGTCCGCGGCCAAGACCGGGGCGCTGCTCGGCTGCGCCTCGTCGATCGGAGCGATCCTCGCCGGGGCGCCCCCGGCGACCGTCGGCGCCCTCCGCGACTTCGGCAGCCACCTGGGGCTCGCCTTCCAGGCGATCGACGACCTGCTCGGGATCTGGGGGGACCCGGAGCGTACCGGCAAGCCGTCGGGCAACGACCTCCGCCAGCGCAAGAAGTCGATGCCGGTCGTCTCCGCGCTCGCCGCCGGCGGGGAGGAAGCCGAAGAGCTGCGGGAGCTGCTCCTCGGCCCGACCGCCACGACCGGTCCAGGCTCCCCCGACGGCCCGGGCACCCCGATCCCGACTGGCGCCGACCAGGGGACCGATCCCCCCGGCGACGAGCCGGGCCCCGGCACAGGGCCCACCGCCGGCACAGGGCCCACAGCCGGCGCAGGGGCGACCGAGCCCCTACCGCCGCTGCGCGCCGACCAGGTGGAGCGGGCCGCCTACCTGGTCGAGGCGTGCGGGGGCCGGGAGTGGACGACGGTGCGAGCCAAAGCACACCTCGACGCCGCTCTCGGCGCCCTGGAACGGGTCCGGATCTCGGCGGTGCCCCACCGCCAGCTCGCCGACCTGGCGGTCTACGTCGTCGAGCGCGAATCGTGAGCGCGATCGCCTCGGCCGAACCGTGGAGCGACCTGCTCGAAGCGGCCAGCACCGCAGCGCTGCGCGCCCAGGAGCACCTCCTCGCCGCCCAGCACCCCGAGGGCTGGTGGAAGGGGGAGCTGGAGACCAACGTGACCATGGACGCCGAGGACCTCCTCCTGCGCCACTTCCTCGGCATCCTCACCCCCGGGCTCGCCGGGCGCGCCGCCCGCTGGATCCGCCGGCAGCAACGTCCCGACGGGACCTGGGGGACCTTCTACGGGGCACCTCCCGACCTGTCGGCGACCGTCGAGGCCTACGTCGCGCTCCGCCTCGCCGGCGACCGGCCCGACGAGGCCCACATGCAGGCCGCGGCTGCGTGGGTGCGGCTCCGGGGGGGCCTGGCCGCGACCCGGGTGTTCACCCGGATATGGCTGGCGATGCTCGGGGCCTGGTCCTGGGACGAGCTGCCGGTGATGCCGCCGGAGCTGATCTTCCTCCCCCCCGAAGCGCCGCTCAGCATCTACCGCTTCGGCTGCTGGGCGCGCCAGACGATCGTCGCCCTCACCGTGGTGATGTCGCACCGTCCGGTGCGTGCTCTTTCCTTCGCGCTCGACGAGCTGACCTCCCCTCCCGGCTCGGGTCCCGCCGACGTCGCCGCCCGGGAGGTCGAGGAGCCCCTCCACAAACCGCTGCAGCGCGACCCGGTGGCCGGCCCGGTGTTCGCCGCCGTCGACCGGGCGCTGCACGCCTGGGAGCGCCTCCCCCGCTGGTTCCTCCCGAGGACCCTGCTGCGCCACGCGGCGCTCGACGCCGCGGAGGCCTGGATCGTCCGGCGCCAGGAGGCCGACGGCTGCTGGGGGGGTATCCAGCCACCGATCGTGTACTCGGTGATCGCCCTGCACCTGCAGGGCTACGCCCTCGACCACCCGGTGCTCGCCGCGGCCCTCGCCGGCATCGACGGCTTCGTCATCGAAGACGCCGAGGGTCGGCGCCTGGAAGCCTGCCAGTCCCCGGTGTGGGACACCGCCTTGTCGGTGATCGCCCTCGCCGACTCCGGTCTGCCCCCCGAGCACCCATCGCTCCGGCGGGCCCGCGACTGGCTCATCGGGGAGGAGATCCGGGTCAAGGGGGACTGGTCGGTCCGTCGACCGGGCCTCGAGCCGGGGGGCTGGGCTTTCGAGTTCGCCAACGACCTCTACCCCGACATCGACGACACCGCCGAGGTCGTCCTCGCCCTCCGCCGGGCGGGGGTCGACCCCGGCGGCCCCGGTGACGACGCCTGCCGGCGGGCGGTGAACTGGACCGTCGGGATGCGCAGCCGCAGCGGGGGGTGGGGGGCTTTCGACGTCGACAACGACAGCGAACTGGTCAAGGCGATCCCGTTCTGCGACTTCGGGGAGGTCACCGACCCTCCCTCGGCGGACGTCACCGCCCACGTCCTCGAGATGCTCGCCGCCGAGGACGACCCCGACCCCGAGCTGATCGACGGCGCGACCCGCTGGTTGTCGGGCCAGCAGGAGGCCGACGGGTCCTGGTTCGGTCGGTGGGGGGTCAACTACGTCTACGGGACCGGCGCCGCGGTACCGGCGCTGGTCGCCGCCGGGGTGCCGACCGACGACCCGCGGATCACCCGGGCGGTCGACTGGCTCGTCGCCCACCGCAACCCCGACGGAGGCTGGGGGGAGGACCTGCGCTCCTACATCGACGACTCCTGGAGGGGGCGGGGGAGCTCGACCGCGTCCCAGACCGCGTGGGCGCTGCTCGCCCTGATCGCAGCCGGCGAGACCGGTGACGGCCCGGGCGGTGACGCCACCCGGGACGGGATCGCCTGGCTGGTCGACCACCAGGACCCCGACGGGACCTGGGACGAGCCGTGGTTCACCGGCACCGGCTTCCCGTGGGACTTCAGCATCAACTACCACCTGTACCGGCACGTCTTCCCGCTGACCGCCCTCGGCCGCTACGTGAGTGCTGTCGGGGAGCTGGCGTGAGCACGCTCCTCGCCCTGGCCCCGATGCGCATGGAGGCCCGGGCGGTCGGCCGGGGCGCCCCCGGCGCGCTCGTCGCCAGGACCGGGGTCGGCCCCGACCGTGCCGCCGCCGGTATCGGGGGGCACCTGGCGACCGCGGACGCCCACGCGGTGCGGGCAGTGGCGGTGACCGGCGTAGCCGGTGGACTGGTCCCCGACCTCCGTCCCGGTCAGGTGGTCGTCGCCGACCGGGTGCTCCGCCCCGACGGCACCCTCGTAGCCGAGCTCCTCTCGGCGACGGTGCTCGCCGCGGCGCTGCGTCGCGACGGGCTCCCGGTGACCGTCGGTGGGGTGGTCAGCACCGACCACCTGGTCCGCGGGGATGCCGAGCGGCGCTCGCTCGCCGCCACCAGCGGCGCCCTCGCGGTCGACATGGAGTCGGCGACGCTCCTCGCGCCCGACTGGGGCCTACCGACCGCGGTGGTCCGGACCGTCGCCGACACCCCTGGGGGCCGGCTGGTCTCGCCGGGTAGCGCCACCGACCTGGTCCGAGCGCTCCGGGCGCTCACCAGGACCGGTCCGGCGATGCAACGCTGGGCTGCCGCGGCCGGTACGCGCTCGGTGATCCTCGCCGGCCCCCGGTCGTACTGCGCGGGGGTGGAGAGGGCGATCGACACCGTCCGGCGCGGCCTGGAGCGTTTCGGCGCCCCGCTGTACGTGAGACGCCAGATCGTCCACAACAGCCACGTCGTCGCCGAGCTCGAGGCCGGCGGAGCGGTGTTCGTGCGCGAGCTGGGGGAGGTACCCGACGGCGCCACGGTGGTGCTCTCCGCCCACGGGGTCGCCCCGACGGTCCGGGAGGAGGCCGCCCGGCGGGGGTTGCGGGTCGTCGACGCGACCTGCCCGCTCGTGGCCAAGGTCCACACCGAGATGCGCCGCTTCGCCGCCCGTGGCCACCAGCTGGTCCTGATCGGCCACCCCGGCCACGACGAGACCGAGGGGACCCTCGGGGAAGCACCCGGGATCCGTCTGGTCGAGACCCCCGAGGACGTCGCCGGGCTCGACCTGGACCCCGGCAGGCCGGTCGCCTACGCCACCCAGACCACCCTCTCGCCCGAGGAGACGGCGGCGACCATCGCCGCCCTCGGGGCCCGCTACCCGCACCTCACCGGGCCGAGCGCATCGGACATCTGCTACGCGACCCACAACCGCCAAGAGGCACTGGCGGCGATCGCGCCCCGCTGCGACCTGGTCCTCGTCGTCGGCTCCGCTACCAGCTCCAACAGCCGTAGGCTGGTCGAAGTGGCCGAGCGCCTCGGCGTGGCGGCCCACCTGGTCGACGACGAGACCGACATCGACCTCGGATGGCTGGACGGTGCCTCGACCATCGGGATCACCGCCGGCGCCTCGGCGCCCGAGTCGGTCGTGACCCGGGTCCTCCGGGCGCTCGGCGGCCTCGGCCCGCTCGAGGTCACCGCCGAGGACGTGCGCCGGGAGTCGGTCACCTTTCCCCTTCCCCTGGAGGTCCGTTGAATGGGAGTTCCCTTCCGCCAGAGCATCAAGGTGGGCACCTACATGGCCCGCCAGAAGCTCGCCGGGCGAGCCAAGTACCCGATCATCGTCGAGGTCGAGCCGTTGTTCGCCTGCAACCTGGCGTGCAACGGCTGCGGCAAGATCCAGCACCCGACCGAGGTTCTCCGCCAGCGCCTGAGCGTCGAGGCGGTGGTCGCCGCGGTCGAGGAGTGCCGGGCCCCGATGGTCTCGATCGCCGGGGGTGAGCCGCTCCTGCACCCCCAGATCGACCAGATGGTCCGGGCCCTGCTCGACCGGGGCCGTTACGTCTACCTGTGCACCAACGCCCTGCTGCTCAGCCGCAAGCTCGACCGCTTCTCCCCCCACCCCCGCTTCAGCTGGGTGGTCCACATCGACGGCCTCCGGGAACGCCACGACGAGTCGGTCAGCCGGGAAGGGACCTTCGACAAGGCGGTGGCGGCGATCAAGGCCGCCAAGGAAGCCGGTTTCAAGGTGACGACCAACACCACCTTCTTCAACACCGACTCGCCCAAGACGGTCCGCGAGGTGCTCGACTTCTTGAACGACGACCTCGGCGTCGACCAGATGATGATCTCCCCCGGCTACGCCTACGAGAAGGCCCCCGACCAGGTCAACTTCCTCTCCACCCGCTCGAGCACCGAGCTGTTCCGCCAAGCCTTCGCCGACGGGTACCGCAAGAAGTGGCGTCTGAACCACAGCCCGCTGTTCCTCGACTTCCTGGAGGGGAAGGTCGACTACGAGTGCACCCCGTGGGGGATCCCGAGCTATTCGGTGTTCGGCTGGCAGCGA
>JAKABK010000074.1 GCA_021796905.1 Actinomycetes bacterium | reverse complement strand
GCACCCGACGGCCGGTGCCGGGAGCCCCGGAGCTCGGCACTGCTCGAGCCCCTGCCCACCCCGAGCGGCCCGCCCTCCCTGAGCGGTCCGCGTGACCCGGGTCGCGACCAGACGGCACCTCCCGTCGGGTCCTGACCGGATGGCACGACCCCGCCACGACCGGTCCGGGCACCCGGATCCTCCGGCCTTCGAACGACCCGCCCGCCGAGATCCCTGCGTGTCCCACCCCGTAGCTCGCGCTGGGCCGACGGTCGCCCCGAACCGACAGCGAGCAGCGCTCCCCGCACCGCCGCGGCGCTCGCCGGCCGGTCGGCCGGGTCCTTCGCGAGCAGGCAGGAGACCAGTTCGTCGAGCTGGCGGGGTACCGCGGGGCGCAGCTGCCGCACCCGAGGTGGGACCTGCTCGAGATGGGCCAGCGCCACGGTCATGTCAGCCGGCGCGTCGAAGGGGACCCGACCGGTCAGCATCTCGAACAGCACGACCCCGAGCGAGTAGAGGTCCGAGCGCCCGTCGACATCCTGACGGCCCTGGACCTGCTCGGGGCTCAGGTACTTCGGGGTGCCGAGCACGGTCCCGGTCTGGGTCAGGTTCGATTCGAGACCGGCACGGGCCTTGGCGATGCCGAAATCGGTCACCTTCGCCCGCAGCGTGCCGTCCTCGTCGTCGGCCACCAAGACGTTGGCCGGCTTCACGTCGCGGTGCACCAGTCCGGCTCGGTGGGCACGACCCAGCGCGTCAGCCACCTGGGAACCGATCTCGGCGACCAGTCCGACGTCGAGGGCTCCGCTGCCGTCGAGCAGTTGGCGAAGGGTACGTCCCCGGACCAGCTCCATGACGATGAAGGCAGTGCCGGCATCGACGCCGGCGTCGTAGGTCGCGACGATCGTCGGGCTGCTCACCGCCGCTGCCGTCACTGCCTCCCGCCTGAAACGTTCCACGAAGGTCGCGTCGCCGCTCAGGTGAGACTGCAGGACCTTGACTGCTACCGGTCTTCCGAGGACCTCGTCGCGACCTTCCCACACCTCGGCCATGCCGCCCCGTGCCAAGGGCTTCAGCAACCGGTAGCGGCGGGCCAGCAGCCTCCCTGGGGAGGTCCCGGACCGGTCCGGTCGGTCGGCCCGGGGAGCGGGGGGGACGGCGACCACGGCCGAGAAGGCTACCCCGTGACCGCTTTGGTCCCGGTGCGCCCCTGGGGCGGGCAGCGTCGGGCTCCCGGCGGGAGCCCGACGATCACCCGGGCAACCAGGCGGCCCCGACGGCTCCCGGACCGGCGTGGGTTCCGATCACCGGCCCGATGTCGCCGATCAGGAGCGGATGGGTCGGGGTCACGTCGGCGAGCAGGTCGAGCAGTACGTCGAGATCGGAGGCGTCGCCACCGAAGATCGCCAGCCGGCGCAGGGTGCCGGCGGATCGGACCTTGTCCGCCAAGTAGCGCAACGACTTGGCCCGGGTGCGTTGCTTCGACTCCACCTCGACGACCCCGTCGCGTATCTCGATCACCGGTTTGATGGCGAGCACCGACCCGAGCATCGCCGCCGCGTTGCCGATCCTCCCCCCGCGTCGCATGTTCTCCAGGGTGTCGATCACCCCGAATACCTTCAGTTCCGACACGCTGCGCTCGGCGACCGCCACCACCTCGTCGAGGTCCGCACCGGCAGCAGCCCGCTCGGCCGCCTCGACCACGACCAGACCCTGACCCATGGTGACGCTCCGCGAGTCGATGACCCTCACCGGCACTTGGGCACCGGTCTCCGAGACCGCTTGACGGGCGGCCTCGATCGTCGCGGACAGTCGGGAAGACAGGGCGACGCACACGACACCGCTGGCCCCCTCACCCGCCAAGTGGTCGAACATCTGGCGAAAAGCACCGGGGCTCGGTGCGGAGGTCTCCGGGAGGGCACCCCCTCTGGCGTTGCGGGCCCAGAACTCCTTGGTGGACAGCTCCTCGCGGTCGATCAGCTCCTCGGCGCCGAAGCGGACCCTCAGCGGGACCATGGAGATGTCGAGCTCGCCGAGCAGACCGTCGGGCAGGTCGCAGGCGCTGTCGGTCACGACTCGGATGCTGGGCATGGCTCCCCTCGGACAGGTTGGTCCTGGACATCGATCCGACTCCACGCCCTGCCGTTTGGTGACATCCGGGAGCCCGGGCTGGTTCCTTCAGCCCAGTCCGTCTCCTCCCGACCCGACCGGGACCTCTCCGATGGGAGCGTCGCCCGTCTCCCAGCGGGGCACCAGACGCCGCGCACGGCGACCGTGACGGATGTTGTTGACCCACCACAGCAGCAACGAGAGACCTGCGACGACCATCAACACCAGGCCGACCCAGGACACTGCTGTGGAGCGAACCGAGTCGCGTTCCGATCCGAGCAGCACCGACCCCCCGGGCGTCTCGAGGTCGACCGCGAGAGTGAACACCCCCGAGGTCCGACTGACCACCGGTACCCTGAAGGTGGTGAGCGCACCGTCGACGCTCAGCGAGCAGGTCTCGCTCTGGTAGGTCGTCCGGCAGTGGCCGGGAGCCCGGCGGGGGACCCCGAAAGCCAACTTCGGCGCGGTGAGCTCCAAGGTCACGTGCACCCGGGTGTGCGGGACCGACCGGATCGTCACGGGAAGGCTCCCCGAACGCGAGGTCAGGGTTATCGAAGCTGCCGGCGGGAGGGACACCCGACGCTCCCACGAACGGATCCGGCCAGCTGCCAAGGCGACCAGGGCCTTTCCGTGACCGCCCGACAGCAGGTCCGACTCCGAGACGAGCAGCGCTCGCCCGACGGCGTCGGAGAGAGAAGTATCGGAAGGCACGAGGCGACGGAACGAACCGAGCTCCGCTGACAGCTCCACGATCCCGGGTTGGTCACCGACCACCCCGGCGTTCTTCGGACTGACCAGGTAGCGGACCGGGGCACCGTTGGCGATCGGGACCCTCTCGAAGAGCCGGTCCAGCGTCACCGGCTGCAGGTAGGGGTTGGCCTCCAGCCCTGCGGTCAAGGTGGCGAGGAGCCCGGGGCTCACCCCGTCGGGTGCGAGCAGGACCACACCCCGCGACAGGCTCGGCGCCTCCAACTGGGTGACGACCATCTCGGCGAGATCCTGCTCGGCTGCGAGGACGGGAGCCTGAAGGTCGGCGAGGCGAGCCGAGAGCGGCCCGTCAGCGCTCCACACTGTGGCAGGGAAGCTCCCACCCGCCAGCGGTGTCGGACGACCGTAGGTGAGCGTCGTGTCAGCCGCCGGGAGCGCCGAGAGGTCGGACGCCGGTAGGACGAGACGGCGTACCCCGGTTCGCTCCAGGGTGTCCAGGGTGGCGCCGCCGAGAGGTTGGTCCACCACCGACGTCGCACCCGAAGGGGCGCGCCCGAGGCTCGCTCGCAGCGCACTGAGCCCCGCCGCTATCTGCGGGCCGACCTGGCCGTCGAGGCCGGCAGCCTGCAGACTGGCGTAGCGGACCGGCACGTAGGGCGCCGGCAGGAGCTGGTCCCCGTCAGCGACCAGTGACCCGACGGCGGCTACTGCACTTCGCTGCCGGGCGGACCCGCTGCGGAGAGCGGCGAGCGCCTCGGGGTCGGTCTCGAGGCTCACCGGGGTGCCCGGGGCACCCTGGAGCGCTCTTGCGGTCGCTGCGATCGCCGACCCGCCGACGGGTACCAGACCGAGACGGTGGTCGAGGCGGGGAGCGGGCGACCCGAGTGGCACTACCGTCGCCACCGCGAGGCGCTGCGCAACCTGGCCGGAGGAGGGAGCCACGACGAGGAAAGTGGTGAACGGCTTGCCGAGAGGACCACCTCCGGTGGCGAAGAGCTGCACCTCGAGCGGGTAGACCCGACCCGGGCCGGGGACGAAGGCCTTCTCCCCGGCCGGGGCGGAAGCGTTCGAGTCGACCGGGATGTGGACTGCGACCCCGTTGCCACCCGCTGCGGGGGGCAACGAGGCGATCTGCTGGACGTCGTACCAACCCGCTGCCGACGGCTCCGTCCCCGAGGCGGCCTCCTCGAAACCACTGCGGGTCGACACCGCGGGGAAGGCCGCGACCTGCACCAGGTCGCTCGACGGGTGGGGAGTGGCGATAGCCAGGTCGAGGGTGAAAACCCCTCCGAGCCGCACCCAGGTCGTCTGGGAGATCAGCCGGACCCTTGCCCGGCCGACGACCACCCGCTCGGCGCCGGGAACGACCGGTGACGCCCCCGCCGCCGGCAGCGGGCAGCCGAGCGTGGCGACCGTCGCCACCAACCCGGCGGCGAGACCCGCCGATCCCCTCGCCAGGCGCGAAGCGAAGGTCACAGCCCCGCTACCAGGACAGACAACCCGGTCGGCTCCTCTACGAAACCGACCCGGCGGTACAGGCGGAGCGCCGGCTCGTTGCCGAACTGCGTGTTGACCGCCGCGACCTCCACCCCGTGGCGTCGCATCCAGTGGAGGCCGTCGAGCAGCAGTCGCGTGCCCGTGCCCCGACCCTGGCGGGAGGGTTCGACCGCGAGACGCTGCACGAAGCCCCTGCTGCCCGACCGTCCACTGATCGCGTATCCCTCGACCCGGCCGCCCACCCACCTCGGGCCCGGGCGCGCAACCCTCCATCGCGTGTCGGGGGTGGCCGCCAGCGCCTCCGAGAGGCCCTGGCGGTCGAGCTGCCAGAACGGCGCGAAAGCGGCCCGGTCCACCGTCGTCACCATCCCCACGTCCCCCGAGCGCGCCGCCGATAGCCCCGGCCCGGTGGGAACCGGGGGGAGGGGGGTCGTCAGGTCACGGGTGAGGAGGTGGAGACGCTCGGCTACGTCGAAGCCCGCAACCAGGAAACTTCCCTGCTCCGATGCGGAAAGTGCGCCGGTGACCACCTGGGTGAAGCCTCGGGAGGCGAGCTCCCGGAGACAGTGGCGCAGGAAGGTCGGCGAGGGCGGTGGCGCGCTCGGGACCGGGGTCAACAACGCGACCCTGTCGTCTCCTCTCCACCGGCCCGTCCGGGCCTGCTCCCGACCGGAGCGCAGGATGTCCAGCGGCGCTGCGCCCACCCAATACTCCTTCGCGTACCGTGCAGGACCCGAGGGTACCTGCCGAGGGGCCCGGCGCCCCGCCGACGGGTAGCGTCTGGGTGTGGCAACCGGCACGCTGCTGTTCGCGTCCCACCCGGCCTGCTCGTTGCACGATCCCGGTCACGGGCACCCGGAGCGACCCGCGAGGCTGCAGGCCGTCGCCTGCGGGGTGGCGGCCGCGAAAAGCGCCGAGTCGGTCGTCCACGTCACGCCACGCCGTGCGAGCCGGGAAGAGCTGCTCGGGGTGCACGACGCTGGCTTCGTCGACGCCATCGAGGGCTACTGCAGGGCGGGTGGCGGGGCGATCGACGACGACACCGTCGTCGGGCCGACATCTTGGGATGCCGCGCTGGTCGCGGCCGGCTCCGGGCTCGACGTCGTCGGGCGTCTGCGCGCCGGCGAGGCCGACGCCGCGTTCGTCGCGGTCCGCCCGCCGGGGCATCACGCCACCCCTCGCAGGGCGATGGGGTTCTGCCTGTTCAACAATATTGCGATCACCGCCGCCGCCCTCTCCGCTGCGGGCGAGAGGGTGTTGATCGCCGACATCGACGCTCACCACGGCAACGGTACCCAGGACGCCTTCTACGCCGATCCGCGGGTCGCCTACCTGTCGCTGCACGAATGGCCCCTCTATCCGGGGACCGGCTGGCTCGACGAGCGAGGGGTAGGGGAAGGGGAGGGCACCACCGTCGACGTCCCGCTGCCGAGCGGGGCCACCGGTGACGTGTACCTCGCAGCGGTTGAGCGGGTGGTCGAGCCGCTCGCGTCGCGCTTCGATCCGACCTGGCTGCTGATCTCCGCCGGCTTCGACGCCCACGCAGCAGACCCGCTCACCGGCCTCGGTCTCTCGTCGGGGGACTACTCGGAGGTCGTCTCCGCCCTCCTGGCGCTCGTGCCGACCGGCCGGACCGTGGCGATGCTGGAAGGAGGCTACGACCTCGATGCGCTGCAGCTGTGCACCGCCGCGACCGTCGACGCCCTCCTCGGGGTGCGCAACCACCCGGAGCGCCCGACCTCGGGAGGTCCTGGACGCGAAATGGTGGAGGCGGCCCGCCGGCTCCGGGGATGACCCCGAGATGACCGCTCAACTGCCCGGTCCGTGAGCCGATGTTCTAGAGCGGTGCTCGATCTCCAGCAGTTGCTCAGCCATGTCACGGAGGTCGGGGGATCCGACCTGCACGTGAAGGCCGGCTCGCCGCCGCGGGTCCGGGTCAACGGCGACCTCCGACCGACGCCGTTCTCGGTCGTCAGTCCCAAGGACATCGAGGACGCCATCCGCACCATGCTCCCGACCGAGAAGCTCGAGGAGTTCCTCCGCTGCGGGGAGGCCGACTTCTCGATCTCGGTGCCGACCCTCGGGCGCTTCCGGGGGAACGCCTTCCGCCAGCGGGGGTCGGGCGCGATGGTCCTGCGCCGGGTCCTCCCCGCCGCTATGTCGGCGGTGGACCTCGGCCTCCCCCCGATCGTGAGCCGCCTCGCCGAGGAGCTACGGGGGATGGTCCTCGTCACCGGCCCCACCGGGTCGGGCAAGACCACGACCCTCGCCGCGATGATCGACCACATCAACCAGACCCGCGCGGCCAACATCATCACCATCGAGGACCCGATCGAGATCCTCCACCCCGACAAGCGTTCGATCGTCTGCCAGCGGGAGATCGGCAACGACACCCGCGACTATCTCCAGGCCATGCGCCGGGTCCTGCGCCAGGACCCCGACGTGATCCTGATCGGCGAGATGCGCGACATCGAGACCGTAGGCGCCGCCCTCACCGCTGCCGAGACCGGGCACCTGGTGCTCTCGACGCTCCACACCACCAACGCGACCGAGACCATCAACCGGATCGTCGATTTCTTCCCCCCCTTCCAGCAGCACCAGGTCCGGATGACTCTCGCCAGCGTCCTGCGCGGCGTGGTCAGCCAACGGCTCGTTCCCCGCGCCGACGGCGAGGGCCGGGTGCCGGCGATAGAGGCGATGGTCGTGACCGGGACGATCGCGGACCGGATCATCGACCCGGGACAGCACAACGAGACCATCGAGGACCTGATCGCCGACGGTGAGTACCACGGCATGCAGACCTTCGACCAGAGCCTGTTCCACCTCTACAAGTCGGGGCTGGTCACCTTGAGGGCCGCTCTCGGCGCTGCCACCAATCCCCACGACTTCCGCCTCGCCCTCCAGAACGCCGGGCTCCTCGGCAGCACCTGAGGAGCCGGGCCGGTCGCCCACGACCTCACCAGTAGGGTGATCGACCGTGGTTCCCGAACGCCTGCAGCCGCTCATCGAGCAGACCAACCCGATCGCAGCCCGCTTCGCTGAGGTCGGTCGCAGGATCTACCTCGTCGGAGGGGTGGTGCGGGACGCAATCTCCGGACGCCTCGATCCGGCCGGGGACCTCGACTTCACCACCGACGCGTCGCCGGAGGAGATCGAGCAGATCGTGTCGCCGATCGCCGAAGCCGTCTGGGACCAGGGACGGCGTTTCGGGACCATCGGGGCACAGGTAGCGGGCCGGAAGCTCGAGATCACCACCCACCGGGGCGAGGCGTACCACCCCGACTCCCGAAAACCCGAGGTGGTCTTCGCCGACGCCGTCGAGACC
>JAKABK010000073.1 GCA_021796905.1 Actinomycetes bacterium | reverse complement strand
GTTACCGGGGGACCGGGTGCTGCCGGGCTGCACGCCCCGCCGGCCGCCGGTAGCGTTGGGCGGTCGTCGGATGAGAGGGGAGCCAAGGGTGCGGGTGGCGTTCAACGTGGGGGACTTCTTGCGCCGAGCGGTCGAGGTCTACCCCGACCGGCCGGCGGTGGTGGACGAGCCCGGGGTGCCGGGGTCGTTCGGGACGATCACCTACCGTCAGCTCGACGCCCGGGCCCGGGGGTTGGCGCTGGCACTGGAGGCGATGGGGGTCGGGGTCGGCGAGCGGGTGGCGATCGTCAGCCCGAACGCGGCCCGCTTCCAGACCGCCTTTTTCGGGGTGAGCGCCTACGGGCGGGTCCTCGTGCCGATCAACTACCGGTTGAACGCCGAGGAGATCGGCTACATCGTCGGCCACTCCGGCGCGTCGGTGCTGCTGGTAGACCCCGAGTCCGACGCGGCTCTCCGGTCGGTCGGCGCCGCGCACCGGATCGTGCTCGACGGGGACCACGACGCCGAGCTGTGGGCCGAGGCCCCCCCGGGCCACCATCCGCGGGAATGGGACGGCGGCGAGGACGACACCGCCAGCATCAACTATACGAGCGGGACCACCGCCCGGCCGAAAGGGGTGCAGCTCACCCACCGCAACTGCTGGGTCAACGCGGTGACCTTCGGCTGGCACGTCGGGGTCTCGGAGCAGGACGTGTTCATGCACACCCTGCCGATGTTCCACTGCAACGGCTGGGGTATGCCCTACGCGGTCACCGCGATGGGATGTCGCCAGGTCGTGGTCCGCAGGATCGACGGGGAGGAGATCCTGCGGCGCATGGAGGAGCACGACGTGAGCCTGTTGTGCGCGGCGCCGGCGGTGGTCAACGCGATCCTCGACGCCGCCGACGTCCGGGCCGCTCGCGCCCAGTACGTGCCCGGGGCGAGCGTGGTGCGGCTCGTTGTGGCCGGCGCCCCGCCCCCGTCGCGCACCATCGAACGGGTCGAGACCGACCTCGGTTGGGAGTTCATCCAGATCTACGGTCTGACCGAGACCTCACCGTTGCTCACGATCAACCGGGCGCCGGTGGTCTGGGACGACAACCCGCCGCTCACCAAGGCCCGTCTCCAGTCCCGCGCCGGGGTCCCCGCTCTCGGGGTGCGGATCCGGACGGCCTCGGACGGGGAGGTCCTCGCCCGTTCCAACCATGTCTTCGCCGGCTACTGGCAGCAGCCGGAGGAGACCGCCAAGGCTGTCGTCGACGGCTGGTTCCACACCGGTGACGAGGGTTACGTCGACCCCGACGGCTACCTGGTGATCTCCGACCGCAAGAAGGACGTGATCATCACCGGCGGGGAGAACGTGAGCTCGGTCGAGGTCGAGGACTGCCTCTACCAACACCCGGCGGTGGCCGAGGCCGCGGTCATCGGCGTACCGGACGAGAAATGGGGTGAGACGGTAAAGGCGCTGGTCGTCGCCCGGCCGGGCGTGGCGTTCGACGAGGCCGGGATCATCGCCTTCTGCCGCGACCGGCTGGCGCACTTCAAGTGCCCCACCTCTGTCGAGCTGGTCGAGTCGCTCCCGCGGACCGCGACCGGCAAGCTGCAGAAGTTCAAGCTCCGCCAGCGTTACTGGGACACCCAGCCCCGAAGGACCCGCTGAGAGGCGCCCGGCTGGGACCGGCCCGGCTCCGGCGCACCTCTCGGCGGCCCGGGCCCGGCTTCAGCGCCGCCCGCCGAGGCGCCGGTCGGCGATCAGGTCGAGCACCAGGCCCGTCCAGCCGGTCTGGTGGGAGGCCCCGAGCCCGGCGCCGTTGTCGCCGTGGAAGTACTCGTGGAACCAGATCTGATCGGTCCACGCCGGGTCGTGCTGCAAGGTCTCGCTGGCACCGGCGACCGGACGCCGGCCGTCCCGGCCGCGCAGGAAGATCGACACCAGCCGGCGGGCGAGGTCGTCGGCGACCTCCGACAGGCCGAGCTGGTTGCCCGACCCGCTCGGGTGCTCCACCCGCAGCTGGTCGTGGAAGTAGCGGCCGTAACGGTCCAGGGACTCGATCATCAGGTAGTTGAGCGGGAACCACACCGGTCCCCGCCAGTTGGAGTTGCCACCGAACAGGTAGCTGGTCGACTCCGCCGGTTCGTAGTCGATGCCGGCGGTCTGCCCGCCGAGGTCCATGGAGTAGGGGTTGTCGCGCAGACGGGCGGTGAGCGAGCGGATGCCGTGGTCGGAGAGCAGCTCGTCGGGATCGAGGCAGCGCCGCAGCACCCGCACCAGCCGTTCCTGGTCGACCACCGACAGGAGCCGGGTCCGGCCGTGGCCAGGGTCCTGCAGGTGGGAGACGTGACCGGCGTAGCGGGGCTCGTGCCGGCAGAACCATTCGAGACGCCGGCGGAAGTCGGGGAGGTCGGCGAGGTCGGCGTCCTCGAGGATCGCGGCTGCGAACAGCGGGATGACCCCGGCGACCGACACGACCCGGATCGGGGTGCGGGGGCCGTCGTCGGCGACGAGCACGTCGTAGAAGAACCCGTCCTGGTCGTCCCAGAGGTCCTGTTCGCTCATCGCCGCGGCGATGTAGGTGAAGTGCTCGAAGAACTTGGTCGCCAGGTCCTCGTAGACATGGTCGTGGTGGGCGAGGCGCAGGGCGATCTCGAGCAGATTGAGGGAGAACATCGCCATCCATGCGGTGCCGTCGGACTGCTCCAGGCGACCCGGTACCGGCAGGGGGCGGGACCGGTCGAACAGCCCGATGTTGTCGAGGCCGAGGAACCCGCCCTCGAACACGTTCTCCCCGGAGGCGTCCTTCCGGTTGACCCACCAGGTGAAGTTGAGCACCAGCTTGTGGAACACCCGCTCGAGGAAGTCCCTGTCGAAAGAGGCGTCCTCGCCCCGCTGGGCCCGTTTGGCGGCGTCGATCTCGGCGACGCGCAGCGCTGCCCACGCCTGGACCGGGGGGTTGACGTCACCGAAGTTCCACTCGTACGCGGGTAGCTGGCCGTTGGGGTGCTGGTACCACTCCCGGCCGAGCAGGATCAGCTGACGTTTGGCGAAAGCCGGGTCGAGGTGGGCGAGCGCCACACAGTGGAATGCGAGGTCCCACGAGGCGTACCAGGGGTACTCCCAGGGGTCGGGCATCGAGATCAGGTCCATGTTGTTGAGGTGACGCCAGCCGGAGTTGCGGCCCTTGCGCCGCTGCGGCGGCGGGGACGGCAACCCGGGGTCGCCGTCGAGCCAACGCTCGACGTCGTAGTGGAAGTACTGCTTGGACCAGAGCATCCCCGCGGCCGCCTGTCGGAGCACCAGGGCTTCCTCGGCGCTGGCGTCCTCGGGGGTGAGCGAAGCGTAGAACTCGTCCGCCTCGTGGCGGCGTTCGGCGACGACCCGCTCGAGTCCCTCCCCGAGGTCGGCGTCGGCTCGCCGGGACCAGCGCAGGCGGATCGTCGCGGCGCTCCCGCCGGCGACGGTGAGGCGACGCCGTAGGGCGACCTTGGTCCCGGTCGGCTCCGGGTTGACAGTCGCCGCCCCGTGGATCACGTGCTCGGCGATCCCGTCCTTCGGGTACTGCGGACCGGGCACCCCGTAGAGACGGGTGAGGTTGGTCTCGTTCTCGCAGAACAAGGCGTCGCCGTCGCCGACCAGGTACCAGGTGCCCAGCTCGGCGGTCTCGGAGCGCACCACTACCGGTCCGTCTCCTCCGGGATCGCCGTCGAGGCGCAGGACCGGGCGGTTCGCCCCCGGGGACCACGACCAGGTGTTGCGGTACCACAGGCTCGGGAGCACCTCGATGGTGGCGGTGTCGCTCCCGGCGTTGCGCACCTCGATCGTCCAGCAGAGGTCCTCGGGGTCCGCTTTGGCCCAGGTGACGGTCACCACCCAGAAGCGGTTGTGGGCGAAGACACCGGTGTCGAGCAGCTCGTACTCGGGCTGCAGGCGGCTGCGGGCGGCGTTGGTGGCCCTGAGGTCGTCGTAGGGGAACGGGTCCTGGGGGTAGTGGTAGCGCCAGCGCAGGTACGACGAGGTCGGGGTGGCGTCGAGGTACCACCAGTAGTCCTTGACGTCCTCGCCGTGGTTGCCCTGCGAGTTGGTGAGCCCGTAGGGGCGCTCCTTGAGGATCGGGTCGACCCCGTTCCACAGGGCGAGGGCCAGGCATACGACCTGTTGGTCGTCGCAGACGCCAGCGAGGCCGTCCTCGCTCCAACGGTAGGCCCGCGACGCCGCGTGCTCGAAGGGGAAGTACGACCAGGCGTCGCCGTCGGCCGAGTAGTCCTCGCGCACGGTGCCCCACGCCCGTTCCGACAGGTAGGGCCCGAAGCGTCGCCAGGCTCGCCCGTCCCGGTCGGCCTCCTCGAGCCGGGACTGTTCTGCGCTGCGGTTGGCGCCCGGCTGCTCTGCGATCTCGGCTGTCACCTCGTGCCTCCTGTGCTCGGGTGGGTGAGAGTCAAGCGGATCGGCCGGGGGGCGCGCGCCACTGTGGTGCTCGCAGGCGGGTCGGCGGCTGTGCCGGTCTCGGTCCGACGATGTCCCGGGCCCGACAACCCTTGTCGTTGCTGGGATCTGTGGAGTCACGGCCGTCGAATCCCTTGACCTGCAAGGGCAATACTTGACCTGCGGCCGGAAAAGCTCTTTGATTACAGTCATCTTCCCCAAGCCCCAGGAGGTGGCGTGAACAAGTCAGAGCTCGTCGAAGCGGTGGCCGCGGCCGCTGGTCTCGAACGCAAGCAGGCCGAAGCGGCCGTGAGCGCGTTCGCCGAGTCGGTTGTGGCGGCGGCCCGCTCGGGTGAGAACGTCTCGATCTTCGGCTTCGGGACCTTCAAGCCGACGGCCCGCAAGGCCCGGACCGGACGCAACCCCCAGAACGGTGAGCCGGTCAAGATCGCGGCGTCCAAGGGGGTGAAGTTCCAACCCTCCAGCGCCTTCAAGGTCCTGCTCAACTCGAAGAAGGCGCCGGCGAAGAAGGCGGCGCTCAGCAAGGCGGCGGCGAAGAAGACCGCGACCAACAAGGCGCCTGCGACCAGGGCGACGGCCGCGAAAGCGACGGCCGCGAAAGCGACGGCCTCGAAGGCGACGGCTGCGCGACCGGCCGCTTCCCGGGCGGCCGCCTCCCGGGTGACCGCGGCGAAAGCGACCTCGAAGGCCGCGGCCCGGACGACCGCCGCGAAGGCGGCGGCGAGGACGACCGCCGCGAGGGCGGCAGTCAAGGCTGTACCGGTGCGCTCGGCCAGGACCCCGGTGCCCTCGACGGCCGGGACCGCCAAGGCGGCCGCTTCTTCGAAGAAGCGTTGAGGCTGTCGGCAGGAGGCGCCGACGCCCCGCTCGAGGCGGGACCCGAGGAGCGACGAGACGGCGACGACCCGATCGGGTGTTGCCGTCTCGTCGCGCTCGGCGGGGTCGGGGCCGGCTAGAGGTGCTCGATCAGGCGGAAGGCCTCGGCCGGTCCCCGACCCCCGAGCGCCCCGTTGTCGACGAGGCGGCCGATGACCCGCTGCCGGAACGCGTCGAGCTCTCCTGCGGTCGGTTCCCCGTCGCCCGCGTAGCCCATCGTCGAGCGGTGCTGGCTGCGGTGGGCGGCGATCGCGTCGAGCTTGTCGTCCTCCCAGCCCGACGCGGACTCCAGGTGGTCGGCCTCGTCGGCTTCCCAGAGCAGCAGCGCGGACGGTCGGTGGGCCGGGAGCTGTTGCTCCGGGAAGAACAGCGGGTCGCGTGCCGCGACGATCGCGTCGGTGAGGAGGAAACCGGCGTTGCGGTGGTCGGGATGGAGCCGGTAGCGACGCCAGGGATCGTGGCCGAGGACCACGTCGGGGCGGACCCGCCGGATCTCGTGGGCGACCTGCCAGCGTTGGCGGACACCTGCTTCCAGCTCCCCGTCGGGCCAGTCGAGGAAGGTCACCGCCCCGCCGCCGAGACGGCGTGCCGCTTCGCGTTGCTCCTCGTGGCGGCGGGCGACCAGCCCGGCTCGGTCCACCTCGGCGTCCCAGGACCCTCGGGAACCGTCGGTGCAGACCAGGTGGTGGATCCGGGTGCCGGCCGCCGCCCACTTGGCGAGGGTCGCCCCGCAACCGAACTCCACGTCGTCGGGGTGGGCACCGACCGCCAACGCCACCCCCGGGGTGGGCAGGTCGACGGAGCGGATCGCGCTCATTGGGCCGGACCGGCGTCGAGCAGCACCCCGGGCAGCCCGCTCAGGTCGTCGGGCAGGTCCACGTCCCAGGCCAGTCTCGGCGCCTCTACGACCCGGACCGGCCCCCCCAGGCGGCGAGCTTCGGCGAGGTGCCGGGCGAAGGACCCCGGCCCGTAGGAGAAGGCGAAGCTCCGGTCGGTGGGCACGGCGATCACGTTGGTGCCGTCCCCCCGCCGGTCGGCGACGATCGTCGTGCCGACGGAGCCGGCCAGCCAGGTCAGGTCCTCGGCGAGCGGCAGGTCACCGGCGGCGACGATCACGGTCTCGGCGCCGGCGGCGGCGAGGTGCGCCACCCCGAGCTGCACCGCCCGGTTCAGGCCGCGTCCGGGTGCCCAGACGACCAGCGCCCCGAGGGAGCGGGCCCAGCCGGCGACCTCCCGGTCGTCACAGACGACCGCGGTCGGCAGCCCGTTGGCCGAGCGGAGCACCGCCTCGCCCATCGCTCTGGCGAGGGACGCCCGACGCTCGGGGGCGAGGACCGGGGCCAGACGCAATTTCGCCTCGGCGAAGGCCTTCACCGGCACGAGCACCGACACCGGGCCGAGCCATCCGGGGGCCCGTGGGCCGGGGGGAGCCACCTGGTGAGACTACCGGTCAGCGCGGCGGGACTGCGCTCGGGACGGTAGCGTCGGAGCCGATGGCGGCGGGACAGGTCGGGAGGTTCGGGCGGCGCCTGCCGGCCGGGTCCGCCGGGTGGGTGTGGCCACGGTGGCTCCAACGCCAGCTCGACCCGCTCTCACCGGCGGCTCTGCCGTTGCCCGACGCGCTCGACAACCGCACCGGCCGCAACTGGACGACCCTCGGCCTGCCGGAGCGGTCGGAGCGTTGGTTAGTGGACGGTCGCGGTCTGCTCTCCCCGGCCGGCGCCGAGTGGGGTGTCGACTGGCTGGTCGGCGCGCCGGAGCGATGGCACGTGCCGGCTGCGACGGCGGCGGTCCGCCAGCACCTGGTCGCCTCGGCCCCGGTGGTCGAGACCGTCGTGCCGGTCGCTGGCGGCGTCGTGGTCCACCGCTGCTGGGCGGAGCTGGTCGGCGGCCGGACCCGCGCGCTCGTCGAGGTCCGCAACGACACCACCGCGACCCTTGCCGTCGCGATCGGGGTACGTCCCTACGGTCCCGAGCGGCTCGGACGGATCGAAGCGGTCGAGGTCACGGACCGGGTGGTCCGCGTCGAGGGGGTGGCGGTGCTCCACGCGACGGTCCCCGCCCGCCACGGGGTCGCTCGCGGCGGCGGGGAGGACGCTGCGGCGGTCGTGCTCTCCGGGGCTGCCGGCGACCCCCCGGGTTGCAGGGCGACCAGCCCCGAGGGCTGGGCCACCGCCGCCCTGGTCTGGGCGCTCGGTGGACGCGAGGCCCTGCGCCTGGTTCTCGGTGCGGGTGATGCTCGGGTCGGGGCGGGGCTCGGGGAGCTACCGCCGAGCGCTGGCGCCGACCGGGTCGCCGCCGGCTGGGCGGCGCGGGCCGGCTCCGCTGCCCGTCTCGAGCTGCCGGGAGGTCGGCTCTCCGATGCGGTGCTGGCAGTCCACCGGCGCCTGC
>JAKABK010000072.1 GCA_021796905.1 Actinomycetes bacterium | reverse complement strand
CCCGGGTGTCGGAGCGGCTCTCGGACTGGCGTCGGCGGGGACCCCGGAGCTGACAGACCTCGGGGCCGGGACCGGGGCGGACGCTGCCGGCGCCGCCACCGGTGATGGCGGAGCGATGGTCCTGCACGTGAGCGATCCGGCGAGCGGCGAGATGAGCCTCTATGTCGGGGAGCGCGAGGTCGTGTTCCGGGACCCTTCGCTGCTCGACCGGCTGGTGCGAGTCGCCCGCTGAGCCTGACCGGTCCGTCCCCGGACCCTGCGGTCCGCAGTCCGCACCCGATCCCGCCGTTCGATCCCAGTGAGCCCTCGATCCCAGTGAGCCCTCGATCCCAGTGAGGTAGCCGTGTCATCGCATCGTGAAGCACCCCAGATCTCCAAGAACCCGACCGCCGACAACACCGACGTCTACGCCTTCGTCAGCCCCGACCAGCCCGAGACGGTCACGCTCATCGCCAACTACATCCCCCTCGAGCTGCCCGACGGCGGCCCCAACTTCTACGAGCTGTCCGACGACGTGCTCTATGCGATCAACGTCGACAACGACGGGGACGGTGTCGCCGACATCAGCTACCAGTTCCGTTTCACCACGGTCGACAACGACCCGTCGTCGTTCCTCTACAACGACGGCCCGATCACCACGCTGACCCCGCCCGGGGCGGGCAGCAGCTGGAACCGTCAGCAGGTCTACTCGCTCACCCGCGTCGGCCGGCAGGGACCGGCGACGCTGCTCGGCCAAGGCCTCCTGTGCCCGCCGTGCAACATCGGGCCCCGCTCCACTCCTGACTACGCCTCCCTGGCGGCGCAGGCGGTCCACTCCTTCTCCGCCGGCGGCCACAGCGGGACCTGCTTCGCCGGCCAGAGGGCGGAGGGCTTCTACGTCGACCTGGGCTCGGTGTTCGACCTCGGAGGGCTGCGCCCGTTCAACAGCTCCCACGAGGGACCGCCGTTTCTCGCCAACATGCCGGGGGTCGACTCGACGGCGGCGCTCAACGTGCACACCCTTGCGCTGCAGGTGCCGATCACCGATCTGACCGCCGACGGGCGTGTACCGACCTCGACGACCTCCCCGACGGCGGTGATCGGTGTCTGGGCAACAGCGAGCATGCAGCGCGCCCAGATGATGGGTGCCCCGGGCCCGATGAGAGGGCCGGGCGGGCCCGGAGCGCAGCCGGGGCCGGTCCGGCCGGTCGGGGTCGGACCGTTCACCCAGGTGTCGCGCCTCGGCAACCCCCTCGTGAACGAGGTGCTCATCGGGATCGGCGACAAGGACTACTGGAACATGTCACCGCCGGGCTCCGACGGGGACCGCTTCTTCGGCTACTTCGCCGACCCGCTCCTCGCTCGGCTGCTCCCGAGCCTCTACCCCGGGGTGTTCGACAACCTGGCGGCCTACGAGCGGGACCACACCGGGACCACCCCGGCCGCCCCCGCCCGGCCGGACATCGTGGCGATCCTGCTCACCGGCATCCCCCAGTCGGTGCTCGAAGCGGCCGGCGTCGCCGGGGTGGTACCCCCGACCAACGTCGGCGCCTCGGGGGTCGGGGACATGCTGCGCCTCAACGTTGCCCAGCCGCCCACCACGGTCGGAGCGACCAGCTTCAGTATCTTCGGTTACCTGGGGGGCGACGGTGCCGGCTACCCCAACGGCCGGCGGGTCTACGACGACGTCGCGACCATCGCGCTGCGGGCGGTCGCCGGCGCGACCCTCCCGCTGGTCACCTCCTTCACCCCCGACGCCGCCGTCGGCACCATCGGCACCGACCCGGGCGAGGTGATCAGCTTCGGGCTCACCTCCGGGGGCTCGGACACCACCGCGCGTGGGACCGAGACCTACCTGCCGGCCTTCCCCTACCTGGGGACCCCCTACAGCGGTTACGCGACCCCGTCGAGCACGCCGACCGACAAGGGGACCTGACCCCAGACCCCCTCCACCGGTGCGCCCCTGCCGGTGCCGGCACCTACCGGTGCGACCGCGACCGGTGCGGGGCTCCGAGGGGGGTCGGTCAGGAGCCGGCGAGGTGGCCCTCGATCCTCTCCACCTTGGAGCGGAGCGCCCCGCTGGCTCCCGGGCGGACGTCGAGCTTGACCACCACGCTCACCCGGGGGGCGACCTCGGCGAGGCGGTCGACGCACGCCTTGACGACCGCCATCACCTCGTCCCACTCCCCCTCGAGATTGGTGAACATGGCGTTGGTCTCGTTCGGCAGGCCGGAGGCCCGCACGATACGGACCGCTTCGGCCACCGCCGCCCCGACCGACCCGTCCTCGCCGACGCCGCCCCCGAGCGGTGTGATCGAGAAGGCGGCGAGGACGCTCACTGTCGCTCCACGGGCTCGCCGTGCTCCAAGGCGTCGAGCAGGTGGAGGGCGAGGTCGCCCACCCGGACGTCGTCGCGTCCGTTGGCCTTGGAGCCGTCGTCGATCATGATGTAGCAGAACGGGCAGGCGGTGGCGATCCGCGACGCCCCGGTGGCGAGCAGCTCGGCGCTGCGGTCGACGTTGATCTTCACTCCCTGCTCCTCCATCCACATCCGGGCCCCGCCCGCCCCGCAACACCGGGACGACGGCCCCGAGCGGGGCGCCTCGACGATCTCGATCCCTCCGAGAGACCCGAGCACCTTGCGGGGCGAGGCGTAGACGTCGTTGTGGCGCCCGAGGTAGCAGCTGTCGTGGTAGACGACGCGTTCGGGCAGCGACACCCCTCCGAGGTCGAGGCGGCCGTCGGCGAGGAGCTGCTCGAGGAGCTGGCTGTGGTGGACGACCTGGTAGCGACCGCCGAGCTGGGGGTACTCGTTGGCGAAGACGTTGAAACAGTGCGGGCACTGCACGACTATCTTCTGGACCCCCAGGCCCTCGAACATCTCGATGTTCTGGGTGGCGAGCATCTGGTAGAGGTACTCGTTGCCGCTTCGCCGGGCGGGGTCCCCGTTGCAGCGCTCGGCCGGTCCGAGGACCGCGAAGTCCAGGCCGGCACGGCTGAACAGGGTGGCGATCGCCGCGGTGACCCTCTTGTTCTTGTCGTCGAAGCTGCCGGCGCAACCGACCCAGTACAGGTACTCGTGACCGAGCGGGGAGCCCGGTTCGGCGACGGGGACCTCCATGCCCTCGGCCCACGCCAGGCGTTCGGAGCCCGACAGCCCCCAGGGGTTCTCCTGGTTCTCGAGCGACCGGTACATCGACCCGAGCGACGCCGGGAAGTCCGATTCCATCAGCGACAGGTAGCGGCGCATGTCGAGGATCTTGTCGAGGATCTCGATGTTGACCGGGCAGATCTCGTCGCAGGCCCGGCAGGTGGTGCACGCCCAGATCTCCTCGGCGCTGATCAGCTCGAAGACCGACCCGGCCGATACCGCTATCTGGTCACCGCCGACGACCGGGGTGAGCGCCCCTCCGGGGTGCGAGGCGGCCATCACGTTGCCGATCTTGTTCACTATCTCCCGGGGGTCGAGGCGCTTGCCGGTGCCGTGCGCCGGGCAGACGCTCGTGCAGCGCCCGCAGATGGTGCAGGCGTCGGTGTCGAGCAGCTGCTTCCAGGTGAAGTCCGAGACCAGGTTGGCTCCGAAGGTCTCGAGCTCGGTGGTGCTCAGATCGGGGAGTGGCTTCATCGCACCCTTGGGCCGTTCCCGGTCGCGCAGGTACATGTTGACCGGGGAGGTGAGGACGTGGCGCAGCTTGGTCGTCGGCAGCGCGATCAGGAACGCGACGAACAGCCCGACGTGGAAGGTCCACAGCCCCTGGTAGAGCGAGCGGAGGGTCGCCGGCGAGATGCCCGACCAGATGTAGGAGAGCCCCCAGCCGAGGTAGGTCCACTGCTCGTAGCCGGGCCGTCCCTCGGCGGCGAGACGGACCGACTGGATGACCAACCCGCTCAGCCCGACGAGCAGGAGGGTGGCGAGGATCACCGCGTCCTCGGGGCGGGTCTTGATCCTGATCCGGTACGGGCGCTGCACGTAGCGGCGCACGATCGCCCAACCCACCCCGATCACGAACAGCCCGCCGGCGGTGTCGCCCACGAAGTTGTACGCCTGGTAGGCGGTCCCGTGGAGGAGCTCGGCGCTGGTCGGCAGGAGGTGGTCGATCTCGAGGGTGGTAGTGACCGCGAACAGGACCAGGAACGGGAAGTAGATGAGCGAGTGCATCATCCCCGCCGCCGGGTCCCGCCACAGGGTGCGCATGGTGAGCCCCCGCCAGAGCGCGTCGACCCGTCTGCGCAGGTTGCGCCGGGTCGTGACCCGACGGTCGGGCTGGCCCCGCTCCCAGTTGGCCACCCTCTGGGAGAGCATCCACCCCGCCGCGAGGATGGCGGTGCAGACCCCCACGTAGAAGCCGACCTGCATCGCCGGCGGGATGTCCCAGAACACCGGGCGGCTGACCGGCAGGGGCCGGTGGGTCTCGACCCCCCCGACGATCCCCGACGCAGCGGTCGCCGCGGCGAACAGGGTGCTCAGGCCGAGCACGACCTGGGACGGTCTCGGGCGCGCCCGGCTCGGGGTCGGCGGTTGCATGAGCAGCGAAGGTACCGGACGCCGGCTCCCGGGACCCAAGTCCACCCGGTGCCTCGCCCGGCCGAGCGGGGTCGGTCAGCCCCGCCGGGGGGTGAAGCGCTTGTTGGCGCCGACCGGGCCGGGGCGGGTCGCAGCGCCCGAGGCCTCGACCCCCGGGTCCGGGGTCGCCTCCCGTGCCCGGTAGGCGCGGGCGACCAGCCAGGCGCCGGCCGCCACGAAGGGGAGAGCGAAACCCCAGAAGCGCAGGTCGAACAGGGCCAGGCCCTGCAGGCCGAGCGCGGCGCCGAGCACGACCCTGCGGCGCAGGAGGGCGGAGGCGAGGATCCCGGCGGCGAGGGCGACCAGGACCACCTCCAGGGCTTCGTAGCGGGTCACTGGCACCCCGAGGTGGGCGGTGCGGTCCCGGGCTGCGAGCACCCCGACCACGACGAGGTCGATCAGGGCGGCGAAGGGGGCGGCGACCACCCCGGCGAGGCGTTCCCGGGTGTCGGCCCGTTGGGCGATCACAGCGCATCCCGGTCGCGCTCGCCGGTGCGCACCCGCACGACGGTCTCGACCGGGGTGACCCAGACCTTGCCGTCGCCGATCTTGCCGGTCGCTGCGGAGGCGACGACGGCGTCGACCACCTCGGTCGCCGCCCAGTCGTCGACCAGCACCTCGATACGGACCTTGGGGACGAAGTCGACCTCGTACTCGGCACCCCGGTAGACCTCGGTGTGGCCCCGTTGCCGTCCGAAGCCCTGCGACTCGGTGAGGGTCATGCCGGCCACGCCGACCTTCTCCAGGGCCTCTTTGACCTCGTCGAGCTTGAACGGTTTGATCACGGCGGTCACGAGCTTCACGGAAGTCCTCCCTCGTCGAGTGATATCGGTTCCCTCTCCCGAGCCGACAGGCTCGCCGGGATCCGCGAGCCCGATCCGGTTCGCATGGCGAGCGCTTCTTCGGGGAACGCCTCCTCGTCGTGGATGGCGAGGTCGCCGATCTCGAGGATCTCGTCGTCGTAGCGCAGGCCCCGCAGCACCCAGCCGATCAGCTTCAGGATCACGAAGGTGCCGACCGCCGACCAGGCGATCACCCAGACCGCCGCCCGCAGCTGCTCCCACTCCTGGTGCCAGGAGCCGGTGTAGAGCAGCCCGCTCACCGCGGTCACGGTGCAACCGGCGTGGGAGACACCGAAACGGGACCCGCTGCAGCCGTACTCGATCATCTTCGGGTCCCCGAGGAAGCCGAGCAGCAACCCGCCGGCGAGTCCGGCGATCCCGTGGGTGTAGAACACGCCGAGCGCGTCGTCGACCTTGGAGAAAGGTCGCACCTTCGGCAGGTAGTTCCATGCGAACCACACGATCACCGTGCAGATCACCCCGACCAGGATGGCCCCCCAGCCGTCCACCCAGCCGGCGCAGGGGGTGATCCCGACCAGACCGCAGATCATCCCGTTGACCCCCCCCAAGAAGGTGGGCTTCTTCGCCTTGGAGACCCAGGCGTCCATCGCAATCCACCCGAGAACTCCCGCCGCGGTCGCCAGGTTGGTGTTGATCACTGCCGCGGCGGCGTCCGCTCCGGCGTAGTAGGGGTCGCCACCGTTGAAACCGTTCCAGCCGAGCCAGAGGATCCCGGCGCCGACCGCGGCCATCACCAGGTTGTTGGGGAGGCCGTGCTTGCGGTCGCGGGCCAGGCGGGGCCCGAGCACCCAGGCGGCGACGAAACCGGACACCCCTGCGGACATGTGGATCACGAAACCGCCGGAGTAGTCGAGCGCTCCTTCCTGGGCGAAGTAGCCACCGCCCCACAGCAAGAAGGCGTCGATCCCGTACACGAAGGTCGACCAGAGCGGCACGAGCAGGCACCAGGCGCTGAACTTGATCCGTCCGAGCACGCTGCCCATGAACAGCAGAGGGGTGATGGCTGCGAAGACGAACTGGAAGTAGGCGAGGGTGGAGGTCGGGAAGTGGAACGGGACCGCCGTGTTGGCAGCCGAGACCGCGTGGCCCTGCTCGGAGCCGGGGCTCACGATGCTGCCCGGCTTGCCGGCGAGGTTGTCGAAGAAGTGGCTCACCCAGCCGACGCCGCTCAGCTGCTCGGGCACACCGTGGACGACGCCCCCCCCGATCGAGTTGGCCCCGAAACCGATCTTGTACTCCCACAGCACCCAGGCGATCAGCACCAGGGAGAAGCCGGAGAACATCATGGCGAGGACGTTGACCGCCCACTTCTTCGGCACCAGGGACGCATAGAGGCAGGCGAGCGCGGGAAGGCTCATCAAGCCGACGAAGGTCGCGGCGACGAGCTGCCAGGTGTTGTCACCTGGGTTCAACCAGCTCGGGTACGGCACGGCAACGGCTCCCAGCAGGTGCACGCTTCGGGTTCCTCTCTCGGGGGGACCGGACAGCCAGAGGATCGTCGGCGGCTGTTTCGCCGTCGTCACGCCCCGGTTACCAGTCGGTGAACGCTGCCCCGCCGCCGAGGGTGTCGAGGACCGCCCGGCGCGCCGCGTCGAGCCTGGTGTCCCCCTCCGCCGGTCGGCCACCGCCCGGCGAGCGGAGGTAGAAGGTGTCGATCACCTCGGCTCCGAGGGTCGCGACGATGGCGGCCGAGACGGTCAGTCCGGCGCCGGCGATCGCCGAGGCCACCCGCCAGAGCGTGCCGGGCCGGTCCGGGGCCCGGACCTCCAGAAGGACCGCGGCCGCCGAGGCCCGGTCGTCGAGGCGGACCACCACCTCCCCGCCCTCGCGCGCGGCGAGCCGACGGGGAGGTGGCCGCCTGCGCTGTTGCTCGGCGATCCCGCCGGCGAGGTCGAGGCGCCCGTCGAGGGCTGCGCCCAGGTCGGTCTCGATCCGCTCCGCGGCTGGGAGCACGTCGCGGGCGGCGACGACCTCGAGGGCGATCAACGCCCACGGGCGCGCGCCGGGCTCAACCGTGACCGCCCGCACCGTCGCCGCGCGCACCGAGACCCCGGCGAGGGTGAGCACGCCGGCGATCGCGGCCAGCAGATCGGGCCGGTCGGGGCCGACGACGACGAAGCGCTCCTCGTCGGCGGCGACGGCGAGCCGCCCGGTTGCGAGCATCCGACGCTCCTCGGCGGTGAGCGGCGGGGGGGTGGGGGGTGGTCGTCCGGCGCGGACGGCGTCGACCCGCGTGACCAGCCTGTTGCTGCTGGCGGGTTTCCACGTCGCCCACGCCCTCGGCCC